>CAZXYA010000022.1:0-36196 GCA_964644655.1 uncultured Saprospiraceae bacterium
GTTTCTATCGTCATTGGTGCGGCTAATGTATTCTTTAATCAAGCCTATCAAATGAAAAAATTATATGACGTGGATGTTTTTGAAGAAGCAGCCATCAATCAACATATAGAGACGGTTATAGCGATTTTTTTTAATGGCTTATTAGTGGAAAATTAATTTAACCATCAAACCATCAGCGACGAAGGAGCGCCACCATCAAATAATAGCATAAATAGCTCATAAAAAATTATTAAAAATGAATTTACCAAAACATTATCGAACCGTTCAAATATTATTAACCCTTGGCTGTTTAGAATTTTTTGGCCCCATGGTAAAAGACACAGGCGTCTCTCATTTAATGAATCCAGAATGGGTTGGTCATGCCAGAATCCACCTTGGTTGGCTACTTGGTTTTATGTTCTTTTCGGGTTTAGCTAATTTGTATTTAATATGGTTTAGGCAGCCAAAAATAAAAGACAATCTAAAAGTGGCTGCATTATGGCAAGGTATGCACTTACTTGGTTTTTGGGGAGCTGTTGCCCTAGCACCATTGTATAGTGGGCAGCTAGTAGACCATCGGTATCATACTTTTATTTTAGGGATTGAAGAAAATGCTTTTGTGTTTGGGGTATTGTCTATTATCCTTTTGGTGGCTATTTATTTTTTACGAAAAATCAAAGCTTAAATCTCTCGTAGTTTAGACGGCTAGTCTGGGCTGGGGTGTGGCTTTCTCTTGATGTACTAGAATCCCGAACGGGATTGAACATGAATAGCGCCGAATTTACAATTCGGGGTAACAATTCGATTTTATCCCAACAACTCTGAAAGAGTTGAACATGAATTATATCTGTTCAATCCTTTCAGGATTGGGGAATTCCTCAAAATCATCGAACTCACCGCATTTCCTGCCTGCCAGCAGGTACGGCATACGGTGCTATTCGGGTTCAACCCATTCTGGGTTATAAATACTATATCAGGGCGAAGCCACACCCTCTGGTCCAAGTCTGTGCAAAATTAAGTGCTACTCAGACCAGCCGTCTAAGCTACGATTAAATTTCCCTTATGAAAAGTACTGAAGTATTAATAATAGGAGCAGGACCATCGGGAATGGTAAGCGCCTTATGCTTAGCAAAATTGGGCGTTTCCTCTATTATTGTGGAGCGCAATGCAGGCATATCTGAACATCCCAAAGCACACGAATTAAACACCCGTTCGATTGAGATATTGGCTGATTTAGGAATAAGTAGTGACGATTTAGTCAAAGAGGCAGCGCCCTTTAGTGATGGTGCAAGAATCTTGTTTTGCCAAACGGTCAATGAGGAATATGGTCGAATAGATTTGTATGCAGATACCGCTCGTCGAGCAAAGTATGAACAGCATTTAAAATCAAAAACACCCTACCTCAATCTTTCTCAAACAGCATTGGAAAAGATATTACTCCGAAAGGTAGCCGACAATCCATTGATTGAACTATTTTTTCAGCATCAATGGCAATCCTTAACACAGGGCGAAACGGGCGTAAAAAGTGAGATATTAGACAGACAACATAACACGATTATTCCTATAGAGAGTCAATATTTATTAGCGGCAGATGGTGCAGGAAGTCGGTGTAGAAAATTTGTCGATATTCCATTCAATGGCCCAGATAAAATTCAAGATTTCGTTAGTGCCTATTTTGAAAATAATCTAAGAGACCATATCCAAATACCTGCCAAACTATATTGGGTCTTGAACCCTGAGGCAGGGGGTACTTTTATTGCCCACCACATTGAAAAGCGTTGGGTGTATATGCTGCCAATTTATTTGGCGTATGAAAAAAAGGAATCTTTTACTAAAGCATTTTTGGAAGCAAGAATTAAAAAAGCTTTGGGAGATGAGCGCCTAGAAATTGATGTGAAATCTATTAGTTATTGGCGAATGTCGGCACAAGTTGCCCAAACTTTTAGAAAAAATCGGGTACTGCTTGTAGGAGATGCCGCCCATCGTTTTCCACCTACAGGCGGTTTAGGAATGAACACAGGTATTGCAGACGCGCATAATATCGCTTGGAAATTGCAAGCAGTTATTCGAGGTTTGGCAAACGACCAATTATTAGATACCTACGAGCAGGAACGCAAACCCATTGCAGAGCAAAACACCGAAGAGAGCCTATACAATTACCATAAAATACTAGAAGTTATTGAGGCTTTTGGTTTAGAGCGAGATGGTTTAGAAAAATTAGCTAAGCTTAAAAATACAGCACCCGCAAAGTGGTTACCTACTACTTGGGTCAATAAAATTTTAGCTTTTGGTGCGAAAACCATTCGGAAACGAATGGATAAATTCCATACTAATCTAGCCTTAAAAGAAAAGGTGCTCGCCACCATTTCGGACCAAGTCGCTCATTTTGATAGAATCGGTTTAGATATTGGATATGTTTATGAGCAAGGGGCGATTATCCCCGATGGAACAGACGTGGTTTTTCCAGCAGATAAAGTGACGCAATATGTTCCTTCTGCTTGTCCAGGGGCTAGATTTCCGCATGTAGATTTTCAAAAAAACATCGCTCCTAGTTCCAGTCATGACTTATTTGATTATCGTTTATTTACGATACTGCTTAGGGAAAAAGGTGCTCCTTGGGAAACTGCCTTAAAGCAATTTCCAGCAGCCATTCAGCAAAAAATAAACGTGGTTCGATTAGACCAATTGGGTTTGTCTGAAACTATCTATCATCAACTAATAACCTTGTGTGCTATTGAGGAAACAGGTGCTTTATTAATTCGCCCTGATGGGCATGTTGCATGGCGAATGAAAACCATTAAAGGAAATACTATTGAGGAATTACAGCAAGTTTTTCAACACTTTTTTAAAGATATGAGCTACAAATAACACTTACATCATGAAAATTATTAAATATTTAGGTCTCTTTCTAGGAATATTACTACTTTTTTCCCTAGCCTTTGGGTTATATCTAAACCGTGATTTACCGCACGAAATTAAACCCGCCACCTTCCAATGTTTAGACTTGCAGAAGGGAAAATTTATGCCTTTTGATACGATACCAGCAAACATCTACGGCATTGGTTTAGCTTATGCGAAACACATCAATGAAACAGCCTCCGATTTTGACCCACAAGGTGACCCACCTGTTTTTATAAAAGCAACTCAGAGTATCACAAAAAATGGAAGTACCGTCAAAATACCTTCCCAAGAAACTATGCTTGATGCATTAGCGCAACTAGAACCAGGTATCAGCGAACAGGTGAATCAACAGGTAGCTATTTTGCCTGCTTTACTAGACTATGAAGTAGAACTAGGGTTTGTCCTTTTGGAAGATATTCCTTGGGAAAATTTAAAAAACGAGCAATATGCCCCTAAAATTGGATTTTTTATAGGGAATGATTTATCTGCTCGAAGTTTGGCAGTACTAGGAGAAGGACAAGCCAATCGCTACGATTATTGGGGCGCTTCTAAAAGTTTTTTGGGCTTTACGCCAATTAGCGAAAAAGTATGGATTCCGAATGAATTTAACCCCAATAGCCTCCCTTGTATTATGCTGGAAACACTCGTTAATGGGGAAGTCAGACAACATCAAATGACCAGCGATTTGATTTATACACCTTTACAAATGTTGCAAGCCATTCATAGAAAATATCCGAATAACTTATTGCAAAAAGGCGATATGGTGCTAACGGGTACACCAGGTGGTGTGGCGATGTCAGCACCTCGTTGGTTGGTACGCCTAGCGGGCATTATTGGACTAGACCGCTTTAAAAAATTGGGCAGCCTCACCTCGGAAGAAAGCATTGCTAAATTTTTGAAAAATGGAGATAAAGTGTTGGTTAAGGGAGAAGGATTAGGAAGTGTTGAGGTGAAGATTATGGATTAATTTATTTATTTCCATGTGGAAAGTGTATCAACAAAACAAATGGCAAGATTAGGGCTACATATTTCTGTAAACATCCTTTTCTTCTTATGGATGTTTCTAATAAGAGTAGAAATACTAGGCGTAAAAGGGGCCTTCCTCCATACTCTATTGAATTTGGGGTTGTTGGTCGTACTTTTCTATGCTCATGGAAAATATTTAGTCAATCCTTTTTTTGAATCAAAAAAATACGGCCATTTTGCAATAGGTAGTATCCTATTCCTAGCTACTTATTTACTAATTCGATTTACTATAATCAATCCTTTATTGGCGCCTTTTAATCCACCTAATATTGCGCTAGGTATCGAAAGGTCTCGCTATTTAATAGTATTGATGTCGATTTTGGTGCTTACTTTTTGCAAAACCACCCCTCACTATTTTTACTACTGCCTATTCCGATTATGCGTTGACGGCTTTTGATTTGAATGTGGTAGATTATTTGCTAAAGCCTTTTTCTTTTGAACGTTTTTTACAAGCAGTCCATAAAGCAAAAACGCAATTACCCAATCATACGCTTCCAACAGTATTGAATCCAAGCAATAAAAAAGAAGGCCCAAATTTTTTGAGTGTAAAAGCAAATGGTAAAATTGTCAAAGTATTTTTTGACAATATTTTATTTATTGAAGGGCTGAAAGAATACGTCAAAATCGTTTGTGAAGCAGAATATATTGTCACTTTTGAACGAATTAAAAATTTAGAAGCTATCTTACCTGCGAACCAATTTTTGCGAGTTCATAAATCTTATTTAATCAACACGGCAAAAGTCACGGCTATGGAAGGGAATTCATTAGCGATTGGGACGCACTTAATACCTATTAGTCGAGGTAAAAAAGAAATGGTGGTACAACGGATTTTTTAAGTGTTTTTAACAAATTGCAAATTTCTAACTCGTCTATCCTGTATCAAAAAACTACTAACTTTTCCGGCCTTCCTTGTAAATTGATAGCCCTTTTGACCATTGCCAAAAACATCTTTACTGATGGGAGATAATGTGTCTATTTTTTCCTTATTTCGATAAACAACTAACTGGTTATTTTCTACTTGAATAGTATAGGATACGCCTACTTCTGTACTATGGTATTCGCCTGTAAATGCTACTAAATTATCCTTCGTACGATAAGTTTCCACTTTTTCAGTTTGCAAAACTTCTAATCTTTCATGGATGACTGGCACCCCTGTTTTCTCGTCGAAAATATATCGAACAATTGTAAAATCTTTACGAAAAAAGGCATTTTTTGAAGTTGGAATTAATTGATAAGACTGCTTATCCCATAATTGAGTAATTACTAAGGTATCGTTTTCTAGCGTACTTTGTAAACGAAGATGGGGCTGTCCTTTGACAGCAAAAAGACCCGTGTATTTTTGTAATTGTTGAGTAGAAAGTTGCGCCGTAGCTTTACCTATAGGGGTTTCTTTCCTTTTTTGATTTCCTGCTTCTTTAGGAATCATTAAATTGATTAGCCCAAAAAATTTAGGGCCATTCAAAAAATCTGGACAGTTGGCCAATACCACCAATGTCTTTTTTAAGTCTGGCAAACGATATAAGACAGCTCGAAAACCACCCCAAGACCCTGTATGTTGTACCACCCGCTGCCCTTTATTTTCTTGA
The DNA here is from genome assembly GCA_964644655.1 of uncultured Saprospiraceae bacterium. Classification (GTDB taxonomy): domain Bacteria; phylum Bacteroidota; class Bacteroidia; order Chitinophagales; family Saprospiraceae; genus JAFMDF01. Next base: position 5,493 of record CAZXYA010000022.1, read on the forward strand.
ATGAATAAACCGCCTGCATAGTCTATGGTATCTCCATTATTTAAAATACCTCTTTCGTGTTGTCGGTCAAATAAGGCTTGTCCACCTACTTTTTTATCATAAAAATTATTGTCCCATAATAAGAGGTCTTCTAGGGTAGTATAAACCTGACCATCTCCACCCAAGGCAATATTATAAAAATGTTTTTTTTCATAAGTACTGTCGGTAACAGTAGTATAACCTGTAGCACTATTTTTAATAATACGATTGGGGTTTTCTAAAATAAAGGTGCTTTGCATACCCAATGGTTCAAAAATATGCTTTTGCGCAAAAGTTCCGATTGATTCCCCCGCCGCTCTTCTAATAATAATAGCTAACAACAAATAGCCTCCATTATTATACATAAATTGTTGACCAGGGGGGAAACTACGCTCTTTTTGTCGAGTCATGATATCAAGTCCCATTTCTTCGGTAAAGATATTTTCAAAAGGAATCCCTGCATAAGCCGTAATTTCTACATAATCTCTTAAGCCACTCGTATGGTTTAATAGGTGCTGAATGGTTACTATTTCCTCCTGGAAAACAGGCATTTCGGGTAGGTATTTTTGAATCGGGTCATCAATAGAAAGTTTTCCTTGCTGCTCCAATAAAAAAATACAAGCCGCAGTAAATTGCTTGGCAACCGACCCCACATCAAAAACCGTTTTGGAATTTATTGGAATATCATAATCTAAATTGGCTAAACCATAGGCTTTTTGGAACTCAATTTTGCCATTTTCAACTACGCCGATTATTCCGCCTGGGCGGTTTTCTACAGCTTCAAAAAGATGGGTTATTTCTTTTGCTAATTGCGCAAAGGTCAGGCTTAGCGTTAAACTGAAAAGTAAGGTTGTTATAAGTTTTTTCATGATGGAGTAGTTTGCTGTGGCGTAAAAAGGTAAATTGTTCGAGTAAAGCAAAAGAGTCAAAAATTTGCACGGAGCTATCTCCCCCGCTGGCGGGGGCTGGGGGGTGGAACAGTTGCATTTTCATCAATCCACTTCCCAATCATTATAGAAACGTCTGTTATCCTATTCAAGATTTCCCAATCAGAAAATCGTAAAACGGTGAATCCAATTTCTTCTAAATGTGCTGTTCTTTTTTTATCTTTTATTTGCGCTTCGATATCATCATGGGTTATGCCATCTACTTCAATTATTAGCAGTAATTCCCTACACATAAAATCTGCTATATAATTTAAAACCGGTCTTTGTCGGCGAAATTGATAGCCTTTCATTTGTTTTCTAGCAAGGACATACTTCCAGAGGCAGGCCTCGCCTTTGGTCATGTTTTTTCTTAACTGATTGGCGTAAACTTGTAAGTTCTTATTGTAGTGGTAGTTGTTTTGTGGAGATGCTTTCGTCATAGTTTTTTTGTTTAAATTGGAAAATTGTGCTTATCCACCCCCCGACCCCCGCCAGCGGGGGAGAACATTCTGCAAATTAAAAATCTTTTCGTTGAATTATTAATATGTAGTAATTCATATCTTATCAAATGTATCGTATACTTAGGATAGTTTAAAAAACGCTCAAACAGCTCGAATTACCTTCCCCACACTTCCTTAAATACGCGTAAATAATTGCCACCTAGAAATTTTTGTAAAGTCTCCTCAGAATGCCCTCGTTTGATTAGCGCTTTTAATAAGTTCGGTAACTTAGAAATATCCTCTAACCCAGGAGTAGCTAATTGATGTCCATATAAGTCACTACCTAAACCTATATGGTTTGGTCCCATTACATTTAATGCCGTTTCTATGTCCTTTACCGCAGCATTAATATCTTTGTATAAAACCCAAATTAACCCCAATACCCCACCGTTATTCGCTAAAGTTTTCAGCATTTTTGTATCACGAGGTAATTCCAATCTAGGTCTAGCTATTACGCCTCCTAATACTAGGTCCTCTTTTGAAGAAGAAGCAAACATCGTAGGAGTAGAATGGGAAAGAATTACTGGTTTTTTAGCTAACTCTAGAATCTCAAAAAAAGCATATTCCCCAATGTGAACTAGGTCAATTACTATATCTAATGCTTGCAGCCGCTCAACTAGTTTAACACCTAAGGGAGTCAGCCCTCCCTGTTTTTTAGCACCCCAACAGCCTTCTGAAAAAACATTTCTTCTGGTGTGCGTTAAGCTAACTACTTTTAGCCCTAGTTGATGGTATAAATCCAACATTCTTATATCCCTTCCGAGTGCTTCACAACCTTCAAAAGATAAAACGCAACCAATTTTCCCATCTAACTTTGCTTGCCTAATTTCTTGAACGGAGGTACATAAAACTAATTCCTCATTATCCGCTATCATCTGATGGAAAGTGTAAACCATTTCCATTCCTTTTTTGAAAGGTGCATCTAGCTTATCATCTCCCAAATAAATAGCACAGAGTTGGCTGTTAATCCCTCCTTCTTTCCAACGAGGAATATCATATTGCCCCATACAACCAAAATAAATAGTGTGCGGGTCGAATCCAAAATCTACCAAAGGGGAATTCTCCATTCCTGGTGGCGCTTGCCACCCATTTAAAGGAGGAATGGCTACTCTTTTAGCAATATCCATTTTACCTTCTGTTAAAGGTATCAAAATATCACTATGCCCATCTATGACTATCGACTTTTCAAGCAATTCTTTAACTCTTGTTTCAATTTTATTAAATGGCATATTTTGATTATAAACATGTGAATTTTTCCAGCCAATCTTCAAATTTTTTGTTTACTATTTTTTATGTTGGCTTATTAACAAAGAAAGAATAAGTTCATCATTTAGACAACTTAAATTAATTCCCCTTCTCCATCTGCCACCAAGGTTTTGCAACAGCTGCTTTCACAGGATACAATTTATCCAGCGTTTCCCCGTCATAAAGTACGCCGTTTTTCATCACATACTTGATAGCAATAGAATTTTTAATATTGACTAAAGGATTTTTATCTAAAATGATTAAATCTGCCAACTTTCCTTGCTCAATGCTCCCTAAATCAGCTGCCAATCCTAATGCTTTTGCACCATTGATGGTCGCTGCTTTTAAGACATTATGATTGGTCATTCCTCCAGAAGCTAGCAACCACATTTCCCAATGATTTTGAAGGCCTTGCATTTCTCCATGTCCACCTACGGCAATATTCCCACCAGCTGCCATTATTTTATTGGCGCCTTTTGCTACATCTGCCACATGGTAATCTTCTTCTCTAAAATATAATAATCGAGTGGCTGTGTTATCATATAAGGCATCATTTGGAAAAAAGCGTCGGAGTTTTTGGTTTTCAAAAGGATTTTCTTTGGCTAAATATTGATAGATAGGCAATGGACCACCGAAACTAACCAATAAAGTAGGCGTGTATTGTATATTCGATTGCCCAAAAAGCTGAACGACATCTTTGTAAATATGTGCATTGGGCAAAGAATGCTCATTGCTAGTAAAACCATCCAAGACGTGGGTAATATCTTGTTTGGTATCTGCTCCACCCTCCGCAATGGGCATCAATTGCAATTCTTTACAAGCTTGAATCATCCAATGTCGCTGTTGCCGATTACCCACCAAATAGGATTTGATATAATTGGTTTGATACCTATTTTTATAAATGTCCAATCTGGATTTTATTTTTTCGTAGGAGGTCAATTGGTCAAAAATAAATAGTCCTGGACCTGTGGAGTAAATTCTTGGTCCATCTACCAAACCAGCAACCACTAAATCCGCATAAATAAATACGTCTGGAGTCGCTTGTGGGTCTCTAACCGTTGTAGTGCCATAAGCCAAATTGGAATACATGGCAGGAGAAATGGGTGCTAATACGCCAGGCTTCATTTTAAGATGGGCATGGACATCTATAATGCCTGGCATAATAATTTTACCAGAAACATCTATGACTTCCGCATCTTTGGGAAGGACTACCGTCCCTAAAGCACCGACGGCTATAATGCGATTATTTTCAATGACAATTTCCGATTTATCAATAATTTCATTGCCTTTCATACTGATGCAAGTCGCCCCTCTTAACACCAATGTACCTTTCGGTTTGGTGCGAGGAAAAGTCAAATTGATATCTTCTTTTTGATGTATCGTATCCAATTGCTGATGGATAGTTGCACCTGTTGTCCAAAGGGCGGTTTGACCATTATTCGACCAAGCATATTCCTCTGGTCGGTCTGCTGCTAATAATTGCCCATCAGTAATGGCATTAAAGGACAGCGCTGTTTTTAAATCGGCAAAGGCGGAATCTGTCGGTAAATTAACCTGATGTAGCGTACCACCATGCGTTAGAAAAAGTAGCTTAGTCCCTCCTCTATTGACTTTCATTTCTTTAGCAGGAATTGGGCTTTTAGCAATAATTTTTCTAGGATTTCCCAATTGCTGATACATCACGCCCGAAAATCCAGAAGTAGCTATAATCCCTTCGTCGTCTGCTGTATATTGAGGATATAAAAAGCCACCAGTTGCCCCAAAGTTGCTTAGGTTTCCATTGCTTAAATCAATTTCAATAAATTCTGCCTCAGAAGGAAAGGGTATATATTGGGTTTTTCGTTTGATGCCTTCGGAAGTACGATATGCCACAAGGCGGCGATTGTCAGTACTAATGGCAGGTGTCGCATAAAAGGCGGATTCCTCGGTTATTTGTTGCGTCGATTTCGATGCAAGAGTATATTTCCAGATATGTCCGCCCGTTTCATTCCAAGTACAATACACTAAGAAAGTGCCATCAGATGCCCAAGTAGGATAGCTTGCCCAATCCTTTTTATTGGATATTAACATGGGTTCGTCTTGCCCGTTTTTTTGGATATAAATTTTACCCATTGCTGAAAACGCCAATGTACCATTGGTAGCCAATGCAGGTTGTTGGGCAAATCTTAATTTTACGGGACTTTTATCCACTTTATGTTCAAAATATAGTGGTTGAGGAACTTCCATTTCTACCTTTACGGTAAAGGGAATAATGGCATCTTTTCCATCGACTAAATTGATTTGATGAATTTTTCCACCATAAGCGGCTATAATGGATGCGCCATCTGGCGTAAAAGTATAATTGGGTAACACATCCCGAGTAGCGCGCGCCTCCAATTCGTTGGCGACAAAGGGAAAAACCAACCATTTTTCTTTCCCATTGTCCATATTTCGTACTCGCAAACCTGTTTTGCCTGCACTCATTGCTCCATAAGCCAGCCATTTTCCATTTGTAGAAATACGGGGTTTCATGGCATTCCCTTTATCTAAAAGTACCTTTTCGGTGCTTTTAGTTTTATTATTATAAAATTTAATTTCACTAGTAGCTCCTTTTCTCATGCCATAGGCACGAGGGGTAATGGAGGAAAAATAAAAACCCGCTTTTTCAGGATGTATTGCCCCCATATAAGGACCAGGAGCAGGGGCAGAAATGAGCCTAGGAGCTGCGCCATTGGTGTTTTTTACTAGTAGGGTTTTCTCCTTTGAGGCTATATCAATATGGTAAAGATTAGCCGTTCGCTGCATGCCGTCTGTAATAACCGTTACTAGAATAGATTGACCATCCCCACTCCACTCGGGAGAAACCAATAATTCCTGATTATATTGAGTAAGCTGACGAGCATTTTTACCATTAACATCCGCTATCCAAACATTGTCTGCTCCGCTTTCATCACTTATAAAGACGATATTTTTACCATCTGGAGAAAAGCGAGGTTGAGATTGAAAAGCATTTCCGTCGATTAATGGTTTGGCGGTACCTCCTTGGCTTGGTAGGGTATAAATGTCTCCTAATAATTCAAAATGAATGGTTTGACCATCTGGGGAAATATCGAGTGCCATCCAAGTCCCTTCATCGGTTTCAAAGGAAATTGTTTTTTGTTGAGCAGTTATCGTTCCAATGCTTAAAATAATAAAAATTGGGACTAGTAGTAAATAAAAATTGAAGTAATGTTTTTTCATCGTTTTGATTTTGTGCCATTTCAATCCATAAAATTCTAAGAGAATGAGTAATAGGATTACCTAATTATTTGGTCATGTATTAAAGGAGTTGATTTTTATTTTCCACGCAGAGTTGGCAGAGTATTAACCGCAAAAAGATAGCAATTTGAAAATGATAGATTGAGGTGCAGCGCACCGACCACCTTTGTATCTAGTTTTTAGCTACTTTTTTAAGGTACAGCGTACCGACCACCTTTGTAAAAAGTGTAAAATGTGGTCGGTGCGCTGCACCTTAGGGCTTATTTCCAGTACTAGTGATACAAATGTAGGCGGTGCGCCGCACCTTGCTATCTTTTTGCGGTCAATATGGCAGAGGTCGCAGAGGTTTAATATACAATGTTTTATCTCTGCGAACTTTGCGCTCTCTGCCTGCTATATCAACTGATTTAATACACTACCAATTATTTTATGAATCTATCCGACCCTTTCTATAAATCTGCAGCTAACTCTTGCGTTAGTTCAGCAGCAGAAATCTCTTTACATCCAGTTGCATTTTGTCCACACCAAAGCGGTGAAAAATCTCCAGACCCACTATTTTCTACTTTTTTGCGTATTGCAGTAATCGCCGCCGCTGCTAATGGATACGCTGGCGTATTATCATTGATTGGGCCAATCTCTTTAATGACTCTGTTAATGATACCACGAGCAGGCCCACCAGAGAAAAGATTCGTTATAACTGTATGATGTGCCATTTCACTTTTCAATGCGGCTCGATGTATTTGGCTAGTCTTCGTTTCGGAGCAGAGCAGATAAGCAGTACCTATTTGTACGGCTGCTGCGCCGATTGATAGTGCTGCTGCAACGCCTTTTGAATCAGCAATACCGCCAGCAGCAATTACTGGAATTTTTACCTTCTGTATTATTTGGGGTAATAGCGCCATTGTTCCGACTTGAGTAGTTAGGTCATCGGATAGAAACATACCTCGATGACCACCAGCTTCCAACCCCTGAGCAATAATCACATCGGCACCATTGACCTCCAGCCATTGAGCTTCTTCAGGAGTGGTTGCAGAAGCTAGAACCGTTGCCCCCCAAGCTTTTACCCGTGCCAGTAATTCTCTGGCAGGCAATCCGTAATGAAAGCTCACTATCTTAGGCTTAAATTCTTCTAATACATCTGCCATATCATGGCTAAAAGGCCTACGACCAAGACCTGTTGTAATACTATTTATGTCAATCCCAAATTCATCGAAATAAGGTTGCAGTACTTTTCGCCACCTGGCTTCACGTTGCTTATCAAGAATGGGAGATGTATGGCAGAAGAAATTAACATTAATAGGTTTTTCAGTTTGAGACTTTATCGAAATCAGTTCAGCGCGTAGTGCATCACAACTGAGCATTCCACAAGGCAAGGACCCCAAACCTCCAGCCGATGATACCGCCAATGCCAAAGCACTATCTTGTACACCAGCCATGGGTGACTGAATAATTGGTAATGCTACTTCGAATAGATTGTTGAAATTCATAATTCCACAATTTTATAGTTGTTAATGGGTTACAAATACACCAACTGGGTTGAATAAAAATTAGTGATATATTTTTTCATTGTTTTTATATTAATATTGTCCCGACTAGAGTTTCCTCAAAAATGGATAATAGACTCATTTTAAATGTCCGCAATACAGAGAATTAATCTGTGGAGACATGCTATAAAAAAGGTCTTGTCCTTTCAAAAAAAGTGCTGCCCGATTGCCTCCCCTTTCCTGACGCCATGCCTCCTCCCTTGTCTGATAAAAGAGTGCTACAACATAGAAAAGGCAATCCTCTTTAGGACTTAATTTTCTTTGAAAACTGGTCGCTTTATCAAGGGATTCCAACTCTGTTATGCCGTAGCTAAATAATGCTTGCTTGTCAAAAGTCATAGTATCTGAAGGCAGAAATAATTTTACGAAAGTGTTAGGGGAATTAGGAATTGCGATTGAATCGGCAGAAAAATTAAGGGCAAGTTCCAATGGATTTTCGGTTTTATTAATTATTCGAGTAAAGAAAACTAAGTAACTATAATTAAAATGTTTTTTTGTAGGCCCAGAGTATGGTCCACCCTTTGGGAAACTGTTCTGTATTATTACTCCATTGTTAGCTGTCTCGCTGTACCATTTCATGTCTATACTTTGTCCCTTAACAAAAGGACAAATCAAAAAAAAGAACACTATTAATTTGGTGAATCTCATGATTTTATTGTTATGTGAGGGAGTTGCCCCTATTAATCAGCGACTCTTTTCAACCATTTCCCTGGCAATTTGCCCGTCAATTGTTCCCGCTCTAAAACCAGTTCCCCATTAATCAAAACATACTCAATACCACTTGGGAAATGATGCGGGTCGGTATAGGTCGAATTATCTTTAATGGTTGCAAAATCAAAAATAACAAGGTCGGCAAAAGCCCCCTCTTGAATTCGCCCACGGTTTGTCAAACCTATTTTTTGGGCGGGCAAATAGGTCATTTTGTTTATGGCGTTGGTTAAGCTAATGATTTTTTTGTCTCGAACAAAATGCCCCAATACTTTTGGAAAAGCGCCATAGCAACGAGGATGCGGATGTCCTTCTCCAAAGTTGAGTAAATCCCCATCGGAGTCAATCATCGTATTGGGATGTTGCAAAAAATGGTCAATATCTTGTTCTGACATAGCATGAAAAATACCGATAAAACCACCTTGTAATTCCAAATCTAAAATTAAATCAATACCCGTTTCCAAGGTCAGCGGTAAGCCTAAATGCTTCGCATAATCAGCCAACGTTTTGCCCGTAAAAGCAGGATTTTGTTTAAAACTTCTAAATTGTATTGTCGTTAAATCTTCTCCACCAGCATCTCTTTTGAATAGCGTTGCCATTTCCTGTTTTATCCGTACCGAAGTCGCTTTATTGGCTAAACGTTTTCGCAAACCTTCCCCTCCTCCAGCCATCGCCCATTGAGGGATTAGAATAGAACTAATAGTACTAAATGCAGTATAGGGATAAATATCATGGCTAACCTTAATCCCTGCTTGTCGAGCAGAATCAATCAAGGTTAATGCTTTTTCCGCCCAGCCCCATTGGGTTTGTCCTGTCGCTTTCAAATGATTGATTTGGACGGAAATTTTCGCTTTTTTCCCAATGTTGATGCTTTCTTGGATAGATTTCAACAAACCACTTCCTTCGTTGCGCATGTGGGTAAAATACGTCCCATTATAGGAAGCAGCAATCTTGGCTAATTCCACAATTTCGGTTTCGTCGGCATAATTACCTGGAACATATTCTAATCCAGTAGATAAACCCAAAGCCCCTTGTTTCATAGTAGCATCTACATAAGATTTCATCCTATCCATTTCGGCTATAGATGGTGCTCTATTTTCCTTTCCCATTACCTGTTTCCGTATCCAAGAATGACCTGCAAAGTAGCCCATATTAGGCGCCATTATAAGCGTGTCTGCATAAGTATCTAAGGGGAAAGCTTGGTCACCACTATGCAAACTAGCCATTAAGGTGGTGATCCCTTGACGAATAAAATTTTCAGCAGTTGGGTATTCTTGAATATTGACTTCCACATTGGTATGCATGTCAATAAATCCTGGGCTAACGATTAATCCCTTCGCATCAATCAGTCTAACCGCCTGAGTCGCAGCTATGCTTTCTTTTGAAATTTTTACAATTTTATCTTTTCGAATAGCGATTGATGCATGGTAGGCTGGTGCTCCTGTTCCATCTACTATCATTCCATTTTGGATGATTACATCGTAGGGTATGGTTGTTTTTTTACAGGCCGAAATTATTAAGAAGCCAAACAATAGCAATGTGAGTGTAAGTGTATATCTATTCATTTATCAATTAATTATTTGCCCATCAGCAATGATTTCCCAATTCCAACAAGATCTTTTTCATAATTATACCCCTTTAAATTCTGAGAAAAAGAACCTATGCATACCCGCACTAAGGAAACTCCTCGGATAATCGAATAGCAATCTGGTTTAATTGCTTAATCGTTTCTTTAATATCCTTTTCTGTTGTCCTTGGATTGATGATGCAAAGTCGAATTACTAGCTGACCTTTTAGCAAAGTACTACTAATCATTGCAAATCCAGTTTTAACGATTTCGTCAATAATTGCTTTATTAAGCAAATTGGTTTGTTCTTTAGCCTGAAGAGGAGGGCGATATTGGAAGTTAATTATAGCTAATTTGGGAGGCGAGACTACCATCCAGTTGTCGTACTTCATTAGTTCTTTTTCCGCTAATACTGCCAAATCAACGCCTGTCTTGATAGCCTGTTTAAAATTATTTAACCCAAATGCTTTTAAGGACATCCACAGTTTTAAGGCTTTAAAACTTCTAGTCAATTGAATCCCGTAATTGGCATAATTGATTTCTTCAGCGGATAAATCCATGTCTTTTAAGTATTCAGGCATAATATAAAAAATGTCTTTTAATTGACGTTTTTGACGCACCAAAAAGCAGGCGGATTCAATCGGCTGAAAAAGCCATTTATGTGGATTAATCACCATCGAATCCACCTGTTCTATTCCATTGTATAAGTGCCTTTGTCTGTCATCTAAAATAGCTGCCCCTCCATAAGCGGCATCTACGTGAAACCATAAATCTTCCGTTTTACAAATTTTTGCGACATTCGATAAATTGTCTATCGCACCTGTATTTGTAGTACCCGCAGTAGCGATAATTGCTATTGGTTGTTTTTGCTCTTTTTTATCTTTAGCAATTGCCTTTTTCAAAGCGATTATATCCATTTGGTAGCTACTATCAACTTGAATTTTCCTTAATTCCAATCGGTCTTTTCCTAAAATAGTAACACCTCTTTCAACACTAGAATGGGTTTGGTCAGAACAATAAATAACTCCTACTTTTTCCACTTTTTTCTTATGGTGTATGGCCAATATCATGGACATTAAATTACCCATAGAGCCACCACTAACAAAAATTCCTCCAGTAGTATCGGGGAGTTTGAATAATTCCCTTAACCAATCAATAACCACCATTTCAATTTGTGCAGCAGCAGAAGCTTCTAACCAATCACAGGCTATAACATTGAACCCTGCTGTTAAAAAATCAGCTAATGCTCCTATGTAATTATTGGGACCTGGAACAAATGCAAAAAAACGAGGGTGATCAATATGCATGATATTTGCAAATACTTCTTTTTCTACGGTATCCAATAATACCATCGGATCCATTCCCTCATCAGGTATTTTTTCTCTAAAGATAGTTTCTAATTCTGCTCTCGTTTTTTGTTTAGTCGCACTTTTTTCTGGAAGTTCCGTAATGTGATTGACTATCATGTCAACCACTCGATAACCCAGCGCTTGCATCGTTTCCTTGTCCAAAAGCAATTTATCGTTCATTGTAGGGAGGATATTAAAAAATAGTGGTTCTCCATAAAATATTCAGATATTTTGTTGGATATCACAACTATTCTCGGTTAAGCGTAAAATATGGTAAAGTAAGTTAAAAGTTTTGAAATTCATCTTGATTTCTTTGGATATCGAGTCTAAAGAAATCAAAATAGGGTTTTAAAAGGTCAGCAAAAAATAGATTTTAGCGGTAGCAGTCCATTCATAAGCAGGAAAAGTAGTAAACTGTATTTGAGTGTGTAGTAAATTTGTCTATCCTTTCTAAAAATAGGATCTTTCCTTAATGGAATGGTTTCTACTCTATATCCTCTATTCTCAATAGTCCCGAAACTTTTTGATACTTTTGTGTCCATTAATCATTCAATCGTATTTTTTCGAAATAATGGGCATCAAATCATTTGTCATAAAACCCTTTGCTAAAAAAATCGCTAGAGACATTGACCGTTGGTCAAAAGAAGCGGTCAAAGCACAAGACAAAGTATTTCAATCCTTACTAAAAGGGGGAAAAAATACGGTTTTTGGAAAAGAACACGGTTTTGACAAAATAACTTCCTATCAAGCCTTTCGGGAACAAGTGCCAATCAGAGACTACGAAGCTTTACGACCTTATATTGAGCGCATCAAAAAAGGAGAAGCGGATATTTTGTGGAAAGGAAAGCCCAAATATTTCGCTAAAACTTCTGGGACTACTTCTGGCATTAAATATATTCCACTTACCAAGGAAAGTATGCCCAATCATTTTAATTCGGCTAGAAATGCCTTGTTTAATTATTACGCTCGAACGGGTAAGGGCAATTGGTTGGATGGGAAAATGATTTTTTTATCGGGTAGCCCTGAGTTAAGTGAAGTAGGTGGTATTCCAACGGGTCGTTTATCGGGCATCGTGAACCATGAAGTACCTTCTTGGCTAAAGACCAATCAATTACCAAGTTACCCAACCAATTGCATAGAAGAATGGGAGGAAAAATTAACGGCGATTGTGGAAGAAACGCATCAGCAAGATATGCGCCTGATTAGTGGAATTCCACCTTGGGTACAAATGTATTATGAACGCTTATTGGACAAAACGGGTAAAAAATACGTCAAAGATATTTTTCCTAATTTTTCCGTTTTTGTTTATGGCGGAGTTAATTTTGAACCTTATCGTTCGAGTTTAGAAGCCTTAGTTGGCAAACGATTAGATAGCGTAGAAACTTATCCTGCTTCTGAAGGCTTTATTGCTTTTCAAGATGACCCAAAGGAAAAAGGTTTATTACTCAATGCCTATTCAGGGATTTTCTTTGAATTTATTCCTGCTGAAGAAATTTTTAAGGAAACGCCAACTAGGCTGTCCTTAGCGGAAGTAGAGTTAGGTGTCAATTACGCCATTATCATTAATAATAATGCGGGACTTTGGGGCTATAATATTGGCGATACCGTTCAATTTGTTTCCAAAAATCCCTATCGAATTATCGTTTCTGGTCGAATCAAGCATTTTATTTCTGCTTTTGGCGAGCATGTCATCGGCAAAGAAGTCGAAGAAGCTTTATTAAAGGTGGCTAAAAAAACAGGCGTTAAAGTCATCGAATTTACGGTAGCCCCCAATATTACACCAGCAGAAGGTGGGCTGCCTTATCACGAATGGTTGATAGAATTTGAGGAAATGCCCAATGATTTGACGGCATTTGCGCAAAATATTGACCGAGCAATGATTCAACAGAATATTTATTATGAAGATTTGATTAAAGGTAATATTTTGAGGACTTTAAAAATTAGTCCTTTAAAAAAGGATACCTTTAGAAATTATATGAAATCACAAGGTAAATTAGGGGGCCAAAATAAAGTCCCTCGTTTATCAAATGATAGAAAAATCGCAAAACAATTACTTTCAATTCAATAGAGGTTGTTTCAAAAGCCCTTCCTTTAATTTGCTAAATCTCCAAGATTTAGTAAATTTCCTTAAGAATAAAGATTTACTAAAATCTTTAAGATTTAGCAAATCAGGCTTTAACGAACCTCCAAAACAAACGAACCATGCAAATACGAACCATTTTAGTCCTAATCATAGCCGTTGTTTTTATGGTTGCCTGCCAAGATGCTCCAAAAACAACAGCAGCATCAAATGAAGCGCCTAAAGCAACATCGATTGCAGAAATGAGTGACGAAGCCATTAAAAAATTAGCGGACGAATTAGCGCATAAATACATTATTACGGATGGACATGTCGATTTACCTTACCGACTAAAAGTGACTAACTTTAGATTAGAAAAGGAATTTTTAGGCATTCCGCTTAAAACAGATAAAGGAGATTTTGATTTAGAAAGAGCGAAGATTGGTGGTTTAGATGCGCCTTTTATGTCGATTTATATTCCAGCTTCTTATCAAAAAGACGGGGGCGCTAAAATTTTCGCAGATTCTTTAATTGATATGGTTTCTGGTATTGCAGATGCACATCCAGATAAATTTGCCATTACGACTTCTCCTGATCAAGCAGAAGCAAATTTCAAGAAAGGTATTTTGTCTTTACCAATGGGGATGGAAAATGGCGCACCTGTAGAAGATGATTTAGCGAATGTGGCCTATTTTCATGAAAGAGGGATTCGGTACATCACTTTAACGCATTCCAAGGACAATCAGATTTGTGATTCTTCTTATGATTCTACTCGAACTTGGAATGGTTTAAGTCCTTTTGGTGTAGACGTCGTGAAAGAAATGAATCGAGTGGGAATTATGGTAGATATTTCGCACGTCTCAGATTCTACCTTCTATCAAGTCATGGCAATGACCGATGTACCTTGTATTGCTTCGCATTCTTCTTGTCGAAAATTCACGCCCGGTTTTGAGCGGAATATGAATGATGATATGATTAAATTATTGGGCGAGAAAAATGGGGTGATTCAAATTAATTTTGGCTCTACTTTCTTAGATGGCGAAATTGCCAAACAACGAAATGGCTTACGAGGTAAATTGAGTAAATTATTAAAAGAAGCCAATGTAGAATTTAGGGATGATGCCGCAAAACCAATTATCGAACAATTTCAAAAAGATAATCCTGCTTTATTTTCTGATGTAGAAAAAGTAGCCGACCATATTGATAATGTAGTGAAAGTAGCGGGTATTGATCATGTTGGTTTAGGATCAGATTATGATGGGGTAGGCGATAGTTTACCAACGGGTTTAAAAGACGTATCTCAATATCCAAATCTGATTTTTACCCTTTTAAAAAGGGGATATTCAGAAGAAGATATTGCTAAAATATGTTATAAAAATGTTTGGCGAGTTTGGCGGGCGGTAGAAGCAGCGGCAGCGGCTAGTTAAAAACTAATTGAAATAATAGATTACTTAAACAGTTATACAGTTGTCAGTTATCAGTTTTGCGTTGTCGCAACTGATAACTGACAACCGACAACTGACAACTCATCAAAAAATTGTCAACAACAAAAAAAGTAGGCGTCATCGGTGCAGGCAGTTTTGGAACAGCCATTTCCAATTTAATTGCCTTGAATGGAGTAGAAGTGCTACTCTACAGTAGCCGGCAAAACGTGATTGATACAATTAATCAAGAGCGACAACATTATGGCATTCCTATTTCTGAGCATATTGAGTTGACCAATGATATTGAAAAAGTGGCTAAAGAATGCACCGTCATTTTTCCGATAGTTCCTTCTAGTGCTTTTCGAGAAACCATGCAACATTTAGGACCTTTTCTAAAACCTTATCATATATTAATTCATGGAACAAAGGGTTTTGATTTAAAAGGAATAACAGAGGAAGCATTAATGGACCGACAAGTTAATGTCATGCGCAAGCATGTTTGTACCATGAGTGAGGTGATTCGGCAGGAAAGCATTGTTGTAAAAATTGGTTGTTTATCGGGCCCTAATTTAGCTTCAGAAATTTTAGAGGGTCAACCTACAGCAACCGTTATAGCTAGTCAATTTACCGAAGTTATCAAAGCGGGGCAAAGCATCTTAGATAGTGCGAAGTTTTACGTTTTTGGTTCTCACGAAATCATGGGTGCGGAATTAGCAGGTGCTTTAAAAAATATCATTGCACTTGGCTCTGGTATTTTAGGTGGAATGGGGATGGGTAAAAACATTCAGGCGATGTTAATTACTAGAGGCTTGACAGAAATGATTCATTATGGAAAAGCGATGGGGGCTACTGCTCGACCATTTTTAGGCATTGCTGGTATAGGAGATTTAGTTGCAACAGCTACTAGTGATAAAAGTCGAAATTATACTTTTGGCTATCGAATCGGTCAAGGAGAAGCACCCGAAGACATCTTTATGTCCATGCGTGAATTGGCCGAGGGCGCTCGGACTTTAAAAATAGCAAGAGGTTTAGCCAAACATTATAAGTTGCATGTGCCGATAACAACAATGTTGTATAATGTTGTTTTTGAAGGCTTCGATAAACAACGGGCTTTGTATTATTTGATGAAATATCCTTATGCGGTTGATGTAGATTTTTTATAAAAGAACAGAGAATAGAGAGCAGAGATTAGAGACTCGCATTTGTCTCTACTCTCTATTCTCTATTCTCTATTCTCTACTCTCTATTCTCAAAATATGCTCACAGTTTTCGGTATCCGACATCATGGCGCAGGTTCAGCAAGTAGCTTGCGCAATGCTTTAATGGAGTTACAACCAGATTGTATCCTCATTGAAGGCCCACCGGATGCAGGAAAAGACCTCATAGATTATGTGGTTAATGAAAACTTAGTCCCTCCTATTGCTTTGTTGGTTTATAATCCAAGCAACCTAAAACAAGCAGCGTATTATCCTTTTGCCCATTTTTCGCCAGAATGGCAAGCTATGAAATATGGGGTAGCCAATGACATTCCTACTTCCTTTATGGATTTGCCTCGAACCTTAGCCTTTTCATTAGATGTAAAAGAAAAAAAAGAAGGGCAAAAGATAATTCGTTTTGAACAGGCTACCGAGGAAGTAACCAAAGAAGAACGAAAAATAGCTAAAGACCCATTAGGCTATATGGCAAAACTAGCAGGATATGAAGATAGTGAAAGGTGGTGGGACATTACTTTTGAAAGAGCGAGTAATCCAAGTGAAATATTTGCATCGATTCTTACTTTAATGGGGGAATTACGGGATGCAGTTAAGGAAAATCCACTTCGAGAACTGCAACGAGAGGCTTATATGAGAGGCGTGATTAGAGCTGCGGAAAAAGAAGGTTACCAAAATATTGCGGTTATATGTGGCGCTTGGCATGCCCCTGTCCTAGCGAATTATAAGACCTATAAAGCCACCAGCGATAAAAAATTCTTGAAGGGCATAAAAAAAACAAAAACGAAAGTTACTTGGGTACCTTGGACTTATAAAAGAATTGCTCGCCAAAGTGGATATGGTGCAGGGATTATCTCCCCTGCTTGGTACGAATTATTATTCGATAAATCGGATGAAGTAACGGTACAATGGATGTCCAAAGCAGCGCATTTATTGAGACAAGAAGGATTACCCGCTTCGTCGGCACATATTATTGAGGCTGTTCGATTAGCTGATTCTTTGGCGGCACTACGTAATTTATCGGTTGCGGGGATTAGTGAATTGCGAGAAGCAGCCATCGCTATTCTTTGTGAAGGGGCAGCAAGTCCGCTACAATTAATTGAAGAAAAATTAATTATTGGTGATAAAATAGGAGAAGTACCAGACGAAATTCCTGTTGTTCCACTTCAACAAGATTTGAATACTTGTATCAAATCGGCTCGGTTGACCAAAGAAAAAAAAGCTTTTGGGAAGGTCGAAAAGAAATTAGATTTAAGAAAAAATGCCAATTTAGCCGCTAGTCATTTATTGCATCGCTTAACTATTTTGGGGATTCCTTGGGGAGCGCTTTTAGAAAATTCTCAACATACCAAAGGCAGTTTTAAAGAGGCTTGGTCTTTAGAATGGGAACCAGATTTTGCTATTCGTATTATTGAAGCAGGGATGTGGGGCAATACGATTTATGAAGCAGCAACCAATTATATTTTCGATACTAAAGACAAACAAGATTCTTTAGCTGGTTTGACCCAATTAATTGAAGCCGCTTTAAATGCAGACTTAAAAGAAGTCATTATAACACTAACCAATGAATTGACCAACCAATCAGCACTCACCAAGGATATTTTTAACCTGATGGATGCCTTGCCATCCTTAGTCAATATTATTCGATATGGCAGTAGTCGGCAAATTGATTTAACGGCAGTCACTACCGTTATTGACCAAATTATTCCAAGAATTTGTATTGGGTTGCCGAATGCTTGCATTAATATAGATGAAGATACGGCAAGTGATATTTTTGATAAAATAGTAGCGATTAATAGAGCCTTGCATACCTTAAACGAAAGCCAGCATATTCAACATTGGTACGAGACTTTATCCAAAATAATGGGGATGACCATCAATGGCACTTTGGTTGGCTTGAGTACCAGAATTTTATTCGACAAACGGTTTATTGATACCGAAATAACCAGCACTTACATGCACTTGGCTTTATCAAAAGGCAATGAAACACTATTTAGTGCCCAATGGATAGCAGGTTTTTTAAATGGAAGTGGCTTATTATTAATCCATCAGGAAAACCTTTGGCAAATAATGGATGAATGGTTAGCTAATTTAGAAGCAGAGCGATTTATGGAAATTTTGCCTGTATTGAGAAGAACCTTCTCTAAATTTTCTCATCCTGAGCGACAGAAAATGATGGCATTGGCAAAGAGAGGAAAATTATCAACTACAACTAGAAAAGAAGAAAATTTGATGGCTATTAATCAGGAAAGGGTGGCGAAGGTCTTGCCTACTTTGAAGTTGTTGTTGGATTTGTGAGTATTAAAATAAGGGGTTTGGAGGATGTCTGGAAATAGGGAAGATTTACTTAGCCTGTGGAGACGAATATGAATTTAGAAACTCTAATGTTTCATCTTTAGCATTAAATGTACCCTCAACCTTATCTTCGTTGTTATACTTGATAGTGATTTCGTATTTTAATAATGGTAAGTTTTGATTGTTTATTCTGTCATATATCTCAACAAATTCTATAGCTTTTTTAATTGAATCAACTTTTTTAGAATTTCCATGTAGAGCAATTACCTGAACTGACACAATGTACCTTGAGATACATTTCTGAAGATTGTCAAAAAACAGGCTTACTTCTGATTTGTTTATTCTCAGTAAATATTTAGATAATTTGTCTTTATCTTCAAATTTTTCCCATTGACTAATTTTAGAATCGAATTCCTTAGTCGTTGTATTCTCCTCAAAACTTGCATCTATTCCAAACTTTGAAAATGATTTGACTATCTTCTCATAGGAAAAGTAGAGTACATTAAAACCCAAAGATTTTAATTGAGTAATTGCTCCTTGAGTAAACTCACCCGCTAAAACAACTCCCATAAACGGTGCAGAATTCCTGTGAGTTGCGACAAGCGGTAAAATAGCACCCTGAATTTCCTGTGCTTTGTTTCTTGAATGTTTTGTATATCTTCTCCAAGCACTTTCAATAAATGCTACAGGAGTCCCTATTGCATCATCTGTTCCATTTCTTTCCAGAACAAAATCCAAATCATGAGCGTTACCAAAAGAGTCAATCCAATTTACCTTTTTACCTCTTCGAGCTTTTCTTATTCCCTTTTGATCAAGAAATAGTTTATGTTTTTTTGCAAATTTTGAAAGCTCTTTATCAAATGTGAACTCTAAAAAGTCTCCTATTATTTGTCCCCATTTATGAGCAGGTGATTTTGCCATAATTTTATCCTTTTATCCAAAGTCTTCCTTCTTTCAAAGGTACCCTATGCTTTCGATTTTTCCATTTTGTGTTTCTGTCCCTTAATTTCTCAAAAGAAAAAGATTTAAAGCCATTTGCAATTGCTAATTCGCCAAGCCATTTATCGACTGGAAGATAAACACCATAAGGAGCTGAATCTCCAATAACAAAACACATTTCTGAATTTGTTTTTGTAGTTCTTCTTAATTCTTTAAATACTTGCGCTAGATCATGAAAATAGGCTAATACCATTAATTGATAATTCTTTTTTCCTCCTTTTGTTAACCTGACTTCAGATAGTTTTTGATATATAGGAATTAATTCTTTACTAATAGGTTCTATTTCAGCAGAATTAATTTGAGACTCAATTAATTGTCTAATTTTTGTAGCATGTTGTGTACAAGAGACAATTAAATTTTTTCTGACTAAGTTATGAAGGTCTCCGTAACCTTGTATCTCTCCCCAAAATGTCATTTCTAACCGTGTAGCATCTCCATAATCATAATTATTTGCATAAGGAGGAGAAGTTATTATTAAATCTGCCCATTTATCAGGTATACTTTCCATTCTTCGAGCATCTTCTTGTAATATTTTAGAGTTTCCAGAATTAGGAAATCTTTTTTGCATCACTCTCATATCACTTGCCATTTCATAGGCTTTAGCTTGAAACGCAATAAATGGATCTATTACTTTACTCTTAGATTTGTTTGGTAGAACATACTGCCATGAAGCTGTTCCAACTGGCGAAGTTTTTCTAAGTATCGAAGTAATAAGAATCCATAAAAGTTCTTTATTTGGTCTTTCTTCTTCTAATTTCTGCCAAGCTTCTTTTAAGGCTGTTAATTTTGTAATTACTTCTGGTGGGTAGCATTTTTGAATTAATTTAGGGTATTCTTTTTGTTTGACAGAATGGGTTGATGCTAATTTTAGTAAATTATTCGCCGCATCTTTAAAGTGAATTGGATTCTGCGTCCAGAATAATTTAGCTGAACCTAGTCTTTTTACAAAAGGGTGTGATTCAATACCGTATGAATTTATACCTGCAAAATCACTTTCAAGCATAACAGTACCAGAGCCAGCAAAGGGGTCTATAACATTTTTTGCTCTCTTTTCTTTTATTAATTCCTTTACCCATGCACCAGAAAAACCTGCTGAATATCGAAACCACTTATGGATTGGTAATTTCATATTATCCGCAAATGTCATGGAAGTATCTCGCTTTTTCGAACTAGATTCAAACAATTCTAATTGTTGTTCGTTTATTCCTTTTATCATTTCCCAAAGATATGTTTTTATTGTTCTCCTTTTTTTAATTGTACAACTCCGTTACTTACGAAAGTACGAAATCCAAGTTAAAAAATAGAATTTCTAAACTTTCTTTAATCTACAACAATTTAATTACAAAAAAATATTTCATTACATATACTTTGTCTCATCTCCCCAAAAATAGAATCATCCAATATTACTTAAACCGCCAATCATAGGCATCCAAACCAACCAAACTAGCCTCCAATAAATCAATACAATTCCTAATATCTTCTTTATGAGCCATTTCAATCGCCTGATGGATATGTCGAGTAGGAATAGAGATAGCACCAGCAATCGAACCGCCTTTGCCATAACGTTGTACCGCAGCCGTATCGGTACCACCAGCAGGTAAAATTTCAGGCTGCCACTTTATTTTATTTTTATTGGCGACTTCTTTCATATAAGCCACCATTCGATAGTCACAAACAACCGAGCCATCCATAATTTTAATACCTGCACCTTTTCCTAAACAAGTCACCATTTCATGTGGATTTGCGCCTGGTACATCAAAGGCAATAGTGGTATCTAGACCAAAACCAAAATCTGGTTCAATATGGGTAGCTGCACTCATTGCCCCTCGAAGACCGATTTCTTCTTGTACCGTAAAAACACCATAAATATCGTAAGGGACTTTTTTCTTTTGGAGCGATTTTAGTACTTCTAGCAAGATATAAACAGACACTCGATTGTCAATAGATTTACTATTCACACAATCGCCCATTTCAATTAAAGACCGTTCTCTAGTAATTGGGTCCCCAACTGAAACAATTTTTTTTACGGCTTTTTTAGTCATGCCCGTATCAATGAAGAAATCTTGGATATGAATGGCTTTTCCTCGTTCTTCTGGTTTCATTAAGTGAATGGGTTTACTACCCATCACGCCCATAATATCTTTTTTTCCATGAATAATCACTCGTTGTGCCGTCAATGTTTTAGGGTCAAAGCCACCTAAAGTATGAAATCGGATAAAGCCATCATCATCTATATGGGTCACGATAAAACCAATTTCGTCCATGTGGGCTGCAATCATTGCCTTCTTCATGGCTTTTTTAGTTGCGGTTCCCTTTTTTAAAGCAATGACATTTCCCATCGCATCTACTGTTACACTATCTACATAAGGGCTAACCTCTTTTATCACTACTGCACGAATTTTTTGCTCAAACCCTGAAGTACCTGGGACTTCACATATTTTCTTCAATAATTTTACGTCAATCATTTATTAGCTTATTTTAGGCATTTGCCTGTTTTCGAGATTGGCTGCGAAAGTACAATATATCTAAGGAATAGGGAAAAAAAGGATTTCGCAGTTTTGTTAGGGATGTGTAATTAATAAATTGTAACAAAGATGAGGAATTATTTTTTCTTTAATTTAGGCATGAAAAAGCGTAAGCTTTTGAACCCGAAGGGATGGGAGGCTTATAGGCAGAACCTTCGCTATGGCCAGTATTTTTAACGACAATTAAAGGAAAAAGAAACCCCAAGCTGTTATAAGTTATTATTTTCATATCCCTTGGTGTACGAAAATAAAGCCAACAGGTTATCTTGCTTAGGGGAATGGGCGGAAGAACAATTGGCTGGGTTTAATTGTCAACTTGATTTATTTATAATTACCGAAGTTTAGTACCAGCTGCCCTAATCTCTCTGCCAAAAATTACCTACTCAATCCAGTATCTTCCAATTTAATAGCCAAACTTTCAATTCCTTTTAATGGATTTTTTCGCATATACTGTTCTAAGGTAATGGTATGTTTCCCTAATGTATTAAAAAAAGCTTGCTTTTGAATATCTAATAAAACGGAACAGGAAGTACTGCCACAATCTCCTTGCCATCGACCTATGCCATCTGCTAAATCAATGGATAGTAATTGGTTTGTTTTTTCGCCAGAAGGAAATTGCGTATAGATTTTAAAATAGCAATTTTGGTAAGCATAATCGACCGAGTGTTCCACTTCTAATAGGAGATTATAAATTTTAGTGGTATCGGTGATTTCAAAAGAATAAGCTAAAGCGTTTTCATAGTTCCATCCTTCTTTTTCTATTTTATGGGTCTTTTCAAAAAGATAGCTTTCGCCACAGCTAAAAAAAGAAAATAACATTAATACAAGTAAACTTAAAAGATAATTCTTAGACATTGAATTAGTTTGGTGATTAGTGACTAAGTAAAATTTAATTTTCAATTTTAAACCACCTTCGGTGGGAATTGAAGTTGATTTTGAGGTTGAGATTGAAATTTAAAAACTTATCGACAATTTGTTGGTGTTAAAATTCACATAAGCGCCTAAATAAATACCAGTTTAATTTGAAGAGTTGTCAGTTGTCGGTTATCAGTTAGATTCGCAACTAGGGAACTGACAACCCTTCTAAACTGACAGCAATTTAATTCTAGAACCACTAGTAATTTGTGATTAGTTATACCTATCTACTAAGAGCTAACGTTAAAAAGGAAGGATATCGTCTATATCTCCATCATCAAAATTATCATCCAAATCATCTTCTTCTAAATCATCTCCAAAATCTATTTCTTCTTCGAAAGCAATGTGTTGATGCCAATCATCTCCATATCTTCTTTTGAGCATGTATTCTTCGTAGGGATCAATATGATAATCAGTATCTTCTTGCTCTTCTTCAAATTTTTCAAAAAAAGCTTCAAAAAAGGCACAATGGCAGTATGCTTCTCCTAACAGGCATTGGGATCGATCTGGCTGATCTTTTTTGTCACAAAATTCAAAGAAGAAATAATTGGCCTTAAGCATTGGTACCTCCTGACGAAATCGCTCTCGAATGACTCGATACTGAATTCTCTCAGGGACTTCTATTTGAAAAACGGCAGAACAATTATAAACATCCAGCATATGTTTAATCGCACAAAGTAAGGAGCTAACTTGAGCATCTGTTAATCTATTATCTGGTGGGAATTGTTCTTTTTTTAAATTTGTCCACTCTTCTAAGGACTTGGTAGGTGCGTTTTCAGGATCTTCCATCCAAGGCAATACGCCAAATTCTTCATCAACCTCTTCGTCCATAGGATACCATGGTTCAGGGACATTTTCAGTCGCCACTTCAATATCGGTTAATAATTGATTGATGTATCGTTGTAGACTCATGCTGATATAATCAACTTAGGATTATGGTCAAATATGCACCTAAATTAGTAAAAATCAACTAAATACCAAAAAAGATAGGAGAATAATTTGCAAGTTTTTATTCATGAAAATCTAGTATCTATAAATTTTTATTTTTCCTTTTTTTCTAATTCCCTAATTCGTTTTTCCAATTTAGGCAATTGGCGAAATAAAGCATAAGCTCGCAAGTAATCTTGATAGGGGAGTGCTGGATAGCCATATACTTTACTACCTGCCTCGTTGATGGAAGCAGCTACACCGCTCTGTGCTTGAACTTTTACCTTATCGGCTATTTCTATATGTCCAACAAATCCTACTTGTCCACCAATTTGACATTGATTGCCAATTTTAGTACTACCCGCAATGCCTGTTTGTGCTGCAATTACGGTGTTTTCTCCAACCGTTACATTATGGGCAATCTGGATAAGGTTATCCAATTTTGTTCCTTTTTTAATAATTGTTTGACCCATAGTCGCTCTATCAATAACGGTATTGGCGCCAATTTCTACATGATCTTCTAAAATAACGATCCCAACTTGTGGTATCTTTTGATAAGTACCATCTGATTGAGGAGCAAAACCAAATCCATCGCTACCGATAACTGCATTTGCTTGTATAATGCAATTATCTCCAATTCGACAGTTATGATAAATTTTAACGCCAGGATAAATAATCACATTTTTCCCTATATGTACGCCAGCACCAATAAAAACTTGCGGGTAAATCCGGCAACCATCCTCAATAATTACTTCTTTGCTAATAGCTGTAAAATCACCTATGGTTAATTGCTCACCTAATCGAGCAGTCGGATGAATAAAAGCGGCTGAAGAAATTTCTTGCTTGGGATGAACAGATTGTTCATAAAATTGTAAAAATTGAGTAATGGCGCTATAGACATCTTTTACTTTGATTAAAGTCGTTTCTATTTCTTTAGTTGTTGTAAAGTCGGCATGCACCAATACTGCTGTTGCTTTTGTCTCATAGATGTAAGCCTCATATTTCAAATTGGACAAAAAAGTAATTGCTCCTTTAGTCGCTTGTTCTATTTTTCCAGGGTGCGTAATGATCACTTGGTCATCTCCAACAACGACCCCATTTAAATATGTTGCAATTTCTTTTGCTGTTAATTTCATAGCTTATTTTTTGCTCTCTACAGGGAAGCCTAAGTTACATTATTCTGGATCCTCATCATCCATTGCTAAATCTTCGTAATCAGCAGCATCTTCGCTAAGCATTGTTGGGTCAGCGGCTTCGGTAGGAATGGCATCTTCTATGGATATAGGCTCTTCGGTCGCTTCTATTACCGCATCTTCATTTGGGGTAGGTGCTACATCGGAGGGTAATAACTCGGCTATTGGGGTAGCAGCGGTTGTTTCATCAATAGGTGCTTGCTCTCCAATTTCATTATCCGGTTCTTTAAAATCTTTTGGTTTAGGCATTTCATCCAAGCTTTTTAAACCAAAATAATCCATGAATTTTTCGCTTGTTCCGTAGAGCAAGGGCCGACCTGGTGCATCACTTCTACCGACGATGGCTACTAACTCTTTTTCCAATAATTTCTGTACGGAATAATCACAACTTACGCCACGAATTTTTTCCATTTCACTTTTAGGGACGGGTTGCTTATAGGCAATAATAGACAAGGTTTCCAAAGCCGCTCTGGATAATCGACGTTTATTATTTTGTCGCAATAAAGTACCGACAGAATTGTGAAAGGCAGGTTTGGTCAAGAATTGAAAACCTCCGGCAATTTCTAAAAATTCAAAGGAAAATTGTGCTTCTTGATATTTCCCTTTTAGTTCCTCAATTGCTTTTTCTAAGGCAGGTTTTTTGAATTTTGTTTCAAAAGTTTCTTCTAAGCAGTTTTTAATCTCCTTAAAAGAAATTGGGGACTCCGAAACAAAAACAATACTTTCTATATGCTGTACTAGTTGATCCATTATTGTGTGTAGTTCTATTTTTTAGAGTAGAGAATAGAGATTGCGCTAGTCTCTGGGTATTTTTCTCAAGAATTAGAGACAAAAATAAGTAGTTTCTTTGCTATAAAATAGTCTCTTGTAAATTTTAGTGATAAAAAGCTTAAATGGAGCTAAATGGTTTTACTTTTGTAGTGATAAAACATCAACCAATGCATTGGGACGAACTAGTGAAATTAGCCTTATTAGGTACAGACAGAAGTAGCCTATCACCTGCCATGAAAGCAGAGTTGGAAGGCTATGGCATTGATACCGCTAAAGAAATTACAGAAGTAGTACTAGAAAGTGCTGCTTTATATGCCCCTTTGCAAAAAGCTGGATATGAACCTAAAATATGGGAGAAATCTTTATTGCCAAAAAGCCTCGAGGAAACATTAGCCAATTGTAGTCAACAATCAGCGAACCATTTAAGCTTAATTTTAATGGGGCGTTATCCTTATGCCTTAACAGAATTTGTGCAAATAATGACCAATTATCAAAAATGTTTGCCTTTTGAATTTTTACCTGATTTATTGGATAAATGTATCAAGGATGAATTTTTGTGGCAACAAATACAGCCCATTATAGGGCATAGAGGAAATTGGTTGATTGCCTTAAATCCTGCTTGGCAGCAACTAAAATTAGAAGTATCCCAAGAAAAATGGGAAATAGGCACTAAGGCAGAACGAGTGGCGATTTTAAAGAAATTACGCCAAGAAGACCCTCCGGCAGGTTTATTAATGCTTTTATCTACTTGGGCAGAAGATGGGTTGGCAGAAAAAACAGCTTTTTTAAAATGTTTGTCCATTGGTTTATCCGATATGGATGAAGTATTTTTAGAAGAATGTTTAGATTTTCCAAGGAAAGAAATTAGAGCAAATGCGGCTGCTTTATTAAGTGAATTACCGAACAGTCAATTACAACAAAGAATTTTAGCCTATTTAAAAGAGGCAATTACTATTGGAAAAGAAGCAGGAGGAGTCAAACCTTTTATTATATTACCTTCACCTAAAGACAAGGCTTTACTTAGAGATGGAATAAATCCCAAACGCAAATGGAAAAGAGGAGGAGAAACGACAGGGATGTTGTATCAAATGGTTTCGATATTGCCACCACATCATTGGCAAAAACGATTTCAAAAAAGTCCGTCTGAAATCTTGTATTTTTTTACCCAAAGTGAATGGGCGATGATGTTGGTAGAAGGAGTAGCGAATGCCGCCGCTTTACATGGTTCGGTTGATTGGATGGAAGCGATTTTGCGATTTTGGTTAGCTAATCAAAATAACCGGCGATGGGCAGAATTAACTATAAAACCCGTTTTAATTGAATTGCCCAACGAAGTGTTTAATGAAGTGCTTTTTGAAAAATTGAAAGCCAGAAATGCCTTGCCAGAAGAACATTCTCCTTTGATTCAATTATTACAAAAAGATAATTGTCCTTGGGATGATCGACTAACTAATGTGTTAATGTCGCAACTAAAAGAATGGATAGCGGATAATGTGAGTTATTCTTGGACAGGTATTCAGTATCGAAAAATGCTCAAACAAGCCGCCTATAATATTGCGCCAAAAAAAGAAAAACAGTTGAGTAAATTTTGGATGGGGGCTGCTCAGAATTGGGCAGGATGGGAGCAAGATATACAGCAGTTTTTGTCGGTTTTACAGTTTAGACGAGAAATGTCAGAAGCATTAGAAAAATAATAAAGGTATCAGTTGTCAGTTGTTAGTTATCAGGTTAGACGTATGTATCGCCTGATAACTGACAATTGACAACTGATGTCTTCTAACCTAATTTATGAGTAACATATTAAGACAACACGCAGAAAAACAATATGCGAAAGAACTAAAAGCCTTAAAAAAAGCAGATGATCGACAAGTGCCTACCAATTGGGCAATGTCGCCTTGGGCGGTGGTCACCTATATTATGGGTGGTGAGTTAGCGGATGGGACGGAAATAGAACCCAAATATTTTGGCAATCGCCGATTAATTGAAGTGGCGGTAGCTACTTTAGTAACGGATAGAGCTTTGATGTTAATGGGGATTCCTGGAACAGGGAAAACTTGGGTATCCGAGCATTTAGCAGCAGCTATTTCTGGCGATTCGACGTTATTGATGCAAGGCACAGCAGGGATGAGCGAAGAAGCATTGCGATATGGTTGGAATTACGCCAAACTAATTGCGGAAGGTCCGAGTAAAAATGCTTTAGTAGCAAGCCCAATGATGACCGCTATGCAAAAAGGAAAAATTGCTAGAGTAGAAGAATTGACTAGAATTCCCTCGGATGTGCAAGATACGTTGATTACTTTATTATCAGAAAAGGTTTTGCCTATTCCAGAATTGAATACAGAAGTGCAAGCCAATAAAGGGTTTAATGTAATCGCTACGGCAAACGATAGAGATAAAGGGGTGAATGAATTATCAAGTGCTTTGCGAAGAAGATTTAATACCGTTGTTTTGCCTTTGCCTGCGGAGTTAGCAGAAGAAGTAGCGATAGTGAAAAATCGGGTAGAAAAACTAGGGAAAGCATTAGCCATCCCAAGTTCGCCTGCACCAATGAAAGAAATCCAACGCTTAGTAACCATTTTTAGAGAATTGCGTACTGGAAAGACCGAGGATAATCGAACTAAATTGAAATCACCAAGTAGTACTTTAAGTACAGCAGAAGCGATTTCTGTAATAAATAGTGGACAAGCTTTGGCGACGCATTTTGGGGATGGAGCACTAAAGGCAGCAGATTTAGCAGCAGGTATTACAGGAGCGATTATTAAAGACCCTGTTCAAGATAAAACAGTTTGGATAGAGTATTTGGAAACGGTGGTAAAGGACCGAAAAGATTGGAAAGATTTGTACCGTGCTTGCCGAGAATTGGTGGATTAAAATGGATGGTTTAATGGTCAAAATTGCGCCCTGACGGTTAGTAGGTAAATAACAATTTAACAATCAAGGAATTCTGACAATTTTAAGCTTGAAATTGAAGTAGACTTGAAGTATTATTTTAATGTGGAATTGCCAAAAAGCCTTAATAATCACTAGCCAATTGATTTTACGGGTTATTGTGCTTAAATTTGCAAAGCTTTTTAAAAAAGTAGTATTTGAAAATAAAAAATTAGAAAGTAAAATAATTGTATTTAATTGGTTATCAATACTTTTTAAGATTGAGTTTTAGAATAAAAAGAATAGCTAAAATAACAAAAGTTTCGACTAGAAACAGATTTTACACAACAAAAAAATTGATTTAGACAGATGGCACTTATAGGAACGATTCGGAAAAATAGCTGGCTATTAATTCTTGTCATTGGTTTGGCACTAGCAGCGTTCATTATTATGGACATGACTTCTGCTGGAAATAGAGGTGGTGCAGTTACTTCCTTAGCAATGGGGAAGGTAGAAGGTAAAACGGTTGATTGGAATGAATTTCAAGGCGTTGAGAGTATGTTGTACTCTGGCTCGGGAGATGTATTTGCGAGAAGAAGCCAATTGTGGGACTACTTTGTAGAAGAGGCAATTGTGTCAAAGCAAGCAGATGCTTTAGGATTGAATGTTAGTAGAGATGAGTTAATTGATTTACAATTTGGAGCGAATAAAAGCCCTGTAATTGTTAATCGATTCAGAAATCCACAAACAGGTGCGGTGGATGTAGCGACTTTAAATCAATTCCGTTCGCAAATTCAAAATGGAACGATTTTACCAGAACAAAAGCGATTTTGGGCACACCAAGAAAAGGAAATCATTAAAGATAGATTACAATCAAAATTAAATACGATGGTATCTAAAGGTTTGTACACGCCAACTTGGATGGTAGAGCAAACTTATGGAGATCAAACCCAACGAATTGCTTTTGATTTTGTCAAAATTCCTTTTTCGGAAGTTGATGATAGCGAAATCAGCCTAACAGATGCAGATTTTTCTAGCTACTTGGCAGCGAACAAAGGTACTTACCTGACAACAGAAGAAACTAGAAGAGTGGATTATGTTGCCTTTGATGTATTGCCAACTTCGGAGGATTCTGCTAGTTATAGAGACCAATTATCAGATTTAGTTACTGGATTTGAAAATACAGATAATGATACTATTTTTGTTGAGAACAATTATGGTACAGTCAATCCAACATGGTTAGCAGCAGCAGATTTACCAGTTTCTATACAGGAAGGAGTAGCAGCTACGGCAGTTGGAAAAGTATATGGTCCTTATTTAGAGGGCAATGCTTACCAAATTGTAAAAGTGGTAGATAGACAAGCAATGGCAGATTCTTCTGATACTCGACATATTTTAATTAATGCGACTGATCCAGCAAGTTTTGCAGCAGCAGACGCTAAGATTGATAGTATTAAAGCAGTTATCGAAGCGGGTGGTGATTTTGAGGAATTGGCAAAGACATTAAGCCAAGACCAAGGAAGTGCGGCTAAAGGTGGCTTATATGAAAAAGTACCTGTCAACCAATTTGTACCAGAATATCAAGAAGTGATGTTGAATGGACAAATTGGTAAATTGTATAAGGCTAGAACGACTTACGGTGTTCACTTAATTGAACCATTAAAACGGTCAAGAGAAACGACAGAAAGGGTAAGAATTGCCTTAATCGGTCAGACAATCACCCCTAGTGAAGATACCCAAAATGCCATTTTTGAAGAAGCGAATACGTTCTTATCTAAAAACAGGACGACTGCTGAATTACAAGCAGCAGTTGCAGAAAGTGGTATTTTAACAGTAGAACCTTCTGGTGCTTTAAAAGCCAATGATTTTTCTGTAGGTAATTTAGGTAGCGGATCAGATGCAAGGGATATTGTAAAATTTGCTTATGATCCTAACTCAGAAGTGGGCGGTGTTTCTGCAAGTGTTTATACTTTCCAAGATCCAGTTGAATTATTTACGAATAAATATGTAGTGGCAGCCTTGTCAAGTGTACAAGATGCGGGCATGCCTTCAGTAGCAAGTGTGAAAGATGAAATTGAAGCATTTGTAAGGAATCAAAAGAAAGGAGAAGCTTTACAAGCTAAAATTTCTGGTAGCGATTTAAATTCCATTGCAACTCAATTTGATAGTGAAGTAGAGAATGCAAAAGAGGTTACTTTTGATGGTAGTTTTGTACAAGGTTTAGGAAATGAGCCAGCAGTTATTGCTGCGGCTTTCAATATGGAAGTAAATGGCGTTTCTAAACCTATTGTTGGAAATAGTGGGGTATATGTCGTAAAATTAAATGACAAGCCAGCAGTTGGTACTGCCTTTAATATTCCTCAACTAAGAAAAAATAGTTCTTCTACTGCACAAACTCAAGTAACTGCTCGCTTGATGCAAGC
>CAZXYA010000023.1:0-35271 GCA_964644655.1 uncultured Saprospiraceae bacterium
TCGGCCCTTCAAATCTATTCTGTGGGTAATCAATAGAACTTCAAGTTCTGGAAGCTCTTTCATTATAGACTTTTAATTTTTATGAAAAAATGGCTTAAAATAATAGGAGGTATAGCGCTAGTACTTTTCCTAATAGCAGCGATTCTACGACAAATCTACCTAACCCCAAATTACGTACCCGAACCAACTTTATCTGGCCAACTAAGCGAAACAACCATCCAAAGCGGTGGCGAAGCAAGAACCTTTCATTGGTACGCACCAAAAAATATCAAAGGCAATACCCTGATTTTTGTCCTGCATGGTTCTACTGGTGACGGTATAGGTGTAAGAGAACAGACCGCTTATGAGTTTGATAAATTAGCAGATGAGGAAGGGGTTGTAGTGGTCTACCCTACAGGTTATTTTAACCATTGGAATGATTGCCGAGGAAGTGCGGATTATAAAGCCAATACAGCTAATATTGATGATATTGCCTTTCTAAAAGCGATAGAAGCAGCGCTTAGTAAAACCTTAAATCACTCCTTCAATTATCGCTTTGCTACAGGACATTCTAATGGCGGGCATTTTTGTTATAAATTAGCTTTAGAAGCACCCGATTGGATTGATGGGATAGCAGCGATTTCTGCTAATTTGCCAGTTGATGCTAATTTAGATTGTACCAAAAAAGGACAATTTGTACCTGTTTTAATCATCAATGGAACAAGTGACCCTGTGAATCCTTATGACGGTGGTTTGGTGTCTATTTTAGGGAATGATTCTAGAGGTACGGTGTTATCTACAGATGAAACCATTGCTTATTGGACTGGCTTGGACACTTGTCAACTAACTGCGAATAAACAAGTATTGGCAGATAAAATAAAAGAGGATAATGCTACGGTTGAACAAACCATTTGGCAATGTAATGGAGCAACAAAAGCGATGGTTTATAAAATGATTGGCGCAGGACATACCATTCCTCATCCAAAAAATATTATGCCTAAAATAATGGGCGCAACGAATCAAGATATAAATGCAGCTACTGAAATTTGGTCATTTTTTAAATTGCAAAGAACTTAAATAGGCAAACCCAACAAGTGACGGAAATGCTATTACAGCAGGCATTTTTTAAGCAATCTTATCCGCATTAGGAATCAATTAAAATTAAAATGCAAATTAAAATTAAAAAACGTTCTGTCAATCAATAGATTATAACTTCAAATTTGTAAATTTATTTTTTCAGCATTGCTTATCCGAAAAGATAGGATAAAATAAAAATCCGTTGGGAATCAGTAATCCGTTGGGAAGAAAATTACCCAACAGATTAGTAGCCCAACGGATTTTAAGTAAAAAATAACCATGTTATCCGCTATCTTATGTCGATAATTGAAAAATTAGGTTACAAGAAATCCACCTTCCCACCATCTAAATTATAATAAGCAGCTACAATTTCTACATCTCCTGAATCTACTGCATTCTTAATAATAGCAGACCGATTTTTCAATTCTTCTACGGTCATTTCCGCATTTTTCTTTACAATACTGGTAATGGAAGCGCCATCCTCAGAAGCGGCAATAGCAGGCGTAATATGAGACAATAAATGATTGATGTTATAGCCATTATCTCCACCAGCTACGGCTGCTGTAACGGCACCACAACTTTCGTGACCCATCACCACAATTACTTTAGTACCACAATGTGCCACGGCATATTCGATACTACCAATGGAAGAACTGTTCGCTACATTTCCAGCGACTCTTACGGTAAATAATTCGCCTAAACCAGAATCGAATGCCAATTCAGGTACGACTCTACTATCGGCACAACTTAGTACTATCGCATAAGGTGCTTGTCCACCAACTAGGTCATTTCTTCTAGAACTGTTTTGTAATTTTCCATCTAAGGAGTCTGCTACGAATCTAGCGTTGCCAGCCTTTAATCGTTGGATTACTTGTTGATTTGTCATATTCAGTAATAATTTTTTAGTTTAATTATATTTTTACTACAAACTTTAAAAGTAATACTTTTGTTTAAGATATCAAGAGGAAATTTACAATAATTCTAATAAAGCCCTTTCAATTACTTCATCATTCATCATTTCACTCAATTCTTCTTTTTCCTTAGCTTTCTTTTTAATCCTTGCAACTTAACCCCTTTAGCCTCTGCCGTGCGCAACATATGAATTGCTTCATCAGGTTTATTTTCCTCATTAAGTGCTTCTATCAAAGTTTCATAAGCTTTTTCATTAGCATTGTTTAAGGCAATTACTCGATTAGCATCTTCAATTGCTGCGGCATGATTTCCTAAACTTTCATTAGCTGCTGCTCTATTATTTAAAGCAGTAATGGCATTCTTATTTACTTTTAATTCGGTGGTTGCTTCATCAATAATGAGTTGTTTTTCTTTTTTCCTTTTTTCTAATAACTCAACCCTTTTTTGAAGATGTTGTTTTTTAGGCGAAACAATACGGGCCCTATCTAAATCTTTTTCGGCTTTTTCTAAGTCTTCTTTTTTAAGGTAGGCACTTGCTCTTAGAAGGAGGGCATCCGCATCATTTGGCGTTTTTTCCAATTGGACGGTAATATCTTCCACCGCTTGATCATAATTCCCTTCTTGGTACATAATGACTCCTCGGTTATTTCGAGCAAAACCATAATCAGGATGTACTTTTAAAATATTATTATAGACTTCTCCTGCTGCATGATTATCTCCCGTTTCGATATAACAATTGGCCAAAGTCATTTGATTGAGCAAAAAGGCAGCGGTATCGGTAGGTGAGGGAGTCGCTCTTTTTAGTGGTTCAATAGCTGCTTGTGGTTGCCCTGATAATTCTGCAATTAAGCCAAAATAATTATCAATCACTTTTTCAATATCTTGCGTTATAGTCCCTTGGGTTTCAATATTAGACATCGCAAAAACGGTATCTATCTGGTCATCACTTTCTAATTTTAATTTTTGAAAACCAAAGCGGTCTCGACTACCCAAATATTTAAAATCCGTAGAAATAATGGTGCCGTTATTCGTCTTTTCCCAAATTCCCCAAATCACCATTTGCGCCCCACAATTACCCCCTGCGTACATGGCTTCTGTTTGGCCAGGCGTATCGTGATTATCAAAATAATCGTTATCTATTTCAATACTGGTATTTAGTTTTTCTTTAGCAGATTTATCGGTTAAGCGTCTTTTAATCGTAATATGAGGCGTCAATTCATTTTTTACATTAGGCTGAAAGGGCAATAATAAGACGTTAAATTCTGCGTTTTTTTGGAAAGTAGGACAGGTGATGCCCGTTGGGGGAATAGCTTTTTGGGTAGTATAAATCCAAAAGCCTATACCAACCGCCAAGACTACTAAAATACTCGCCAAGATAGACCAAATTCTTTTTTGCCAGACATTAGGACGCATTGCTGGCTCATAATGGGAGAGGTCGAAATCATCATTTTCTACATCTGCGACTAATTGTAAAACCGTTCTATTGACACTATTATAAATAAAAGTAGTGTCTTCTCTATCAATCAAACCCTGATTGAAGTCTTGTTCGGCTCTTTCATATTTTGCTTGTGCCAATCGAGCGACTTTACTCATCGCTCTATATTGTCGATTGTTTTCCAGAAAAGGAACCAACTCCGCTAATGCCCTAGGCGTATCTGCTTGGGTAATAGCTGCTTTAATATTTTTTATAATTTCCTGTTTACTCATTGTTGTTTAATCATTAACCTCGATATTAATCCACCGAAAGTTAATGTATAAACAGCATTTATCCTATCCACAGTTCATTTTTGGATATATTTTAGTTTTTATTAACTATTACTAAAAAAGCTATGCTCAATTATTTGAACATAGCTTTTTAAAAGTACTGGTTATTTTTGTTTAGTTAACAAAGTATTTTTTACCAACTAAAGGAACATTTAATTGAATAGCTGTTGCATTTCCTACAGATTTTCCGATAGATTGCTTTTGGTCATAGTCTCTAATCAATTTAGCTACTTTTGCATCAATCTTTTCGCCCATACCTTCCACAATTGTAATGGTTTCAATTGCACCAGTAGCATCAAAATTAATTTGTGCTTTTACTGTTTTGCCTGCAAGCCCAGCGGTATATTTTGCTCTACCTAAAATCCGTGGAGTTACATATCTATTGATTTTAGTAATTACTTTCTTTTGCTGTTTAGTTGCTTTAAAATTCGTTAAAACAGTTACTTTTCTTGGGTCGTCAGTCGTGCTTTTTTGACCTGTTGTCATTGTTTTTTGACTAGTAGATGCATAAGCAACTTGGTCTGTTTGTGCCGTTAATAATTGGGTACTAGAGAAGGTTAATAAGAAGGCGAATAAAAGCGTTAACTTTTTCATTTTTAATTAATTTTTTAATTATTTTGTCTATACAGACAATGCAATATTGCAGGTGATTAAATAGTAGTAGAAGCCTTGAAATCAAAGCTTTTATAAATTCTTTATAGATTGATTTTTATGTTTTGTTATTAGAAGAGATAGTCGGTCGTGAACTAAAAATGACTGGATTTAAAGTTTAGTTTTGTTAGAACAAATTTCTTGTAATTAATGATAGTCTTCAACTTATAATTTATTGAATTGTACTATTTGAGCGATGAATTGTCAAATAAGAATTTAAAGCGTAATCAATTAATTGTATAATTATAAATTATATTATTATTCAAAATAAAATATTGTTAAAATTGATTTTAGTTTAAATTAATTGTAAAAATAATGTAATAAGATTGTAAATAATTATTTAATTTGGTTCAAAATCTTTAGCTCCAAATAGCGAACTTATTATTTGCTCGGAGTGTGAGACAAATTAGGGGCAATCATAATGCGTTGTGTTGATTTCAGAAGACTAATTAGTTCAAAGAGTAAATTTAAATCATTGATTTACTATTCATTAAACCAGAATAAACAATGGCCCTTTAACTCAAAGTATAACTGAACTTGTATTTCGTATACAAAATGCCCCTAATGTGTCACGCACTCATTTGCTCGTTACTAAAGAAAGAATAAGATAGCATTCTTTTTTTGTGTAATTTCGTGAAAATTAAATATATTCTCTCTAAGGGGACAGGCAATAAATAAGGTACCCAAAAATGTGGTTTTAGTTTGTTCTTATACTAGGCATGAAGAAATACATTTCTGAACCGCTTGCGGGCGAGTTGCCAACGGAGTTACTCCAATGGGTAATGAGTATTTTCGTAACGACGCAGAAGGACAAAATAAAGTCGCAGAATGGGTAGGTTATATTTTACCCGTTCCCTAAAACTAATATAAACTTACATTTCTGTTATCCGTAGTAGATTAAAAGTACTTTCATTCGTTATAAAATACGCCAATATATGAGCCCTGATTTCACAACTTTAAAAATAGAGCAAAAAGCAAGTATCGCCTTCTTAATCTTAAATCGACCAAAAAAATTAAATGCTTTGAGTGGTACTTGTTTAAAGGAATTGGCAGCTGCAGCCCATTGGTTCAATCAACAAAAACATATTCAAGTCGTCATTATTAAAGGCGAAGGACGGGCTTTTTCTGCTGGGGCTGATATACATGATTTTCCAAATAATCCATCAGAACCAGAAACTTGGATAGAACGTAGAGACAAAGGTCAAATCGGTTTTAGAATGACCGAAGCTATTGGAAATATGAATGCTATTACGATCGCCCAAGTACATGGCTTTGCCATCGGTGGTGCTTTTTTGTTGATGTTGGCTTGTGATTTTAGAATGGTAGCAAAAGATACTTTTTTCTCGATTCCAGAAGTAGATTTAGGCATTCCATTAAGTTGGGGAGGTATTCCCAAATTGGTGAGTGAAATTGGTCCTGCTCGAACCAAGGAGTTAGTAATGACTTGTCGTCGGTTTGATGCGGAAGAAGGCAAATCATTGGGTTTGGTGAATCAAATAGTCCCAGTAGAACATTTAGACAAGCATTGTTTTTATTTTGCCCAAAGTTTAGCAAAGAAACCTGCGGTGCCTTTAATGATGACCAAAGAACAAGTTAATGCAGTCGCTAAACATATTGGTGCAGCTTATGTAGCTTCAGCAGAAGGAGATATGTTGCAGACCGTTTTGAAAGACCCAGAATCTAAGGCGGCGGCAGCGGATTATTTGGCTGCTATAACGAAAAAATCTGCGGGTAAAAAGAAGGGAAAGTAAGGATATAAAAATAAAAAACACCGAGTTCTTTCTAAAACCTTGTACCCTAAAAACTGCTAAGTTACCTTTACACCCTGTAATTGGATAATCTCTTCAACTCATAACCTCGCAATTAAAAAAAATGTCTGTTTACGATAAATACGAAACTGTTATTGGCTTAGAAGTACATGTGCAATTAGGCACTAAGAGTAAAGCTTTTTGTGGGGACGATGCCAGTTTTGGTGCGCCACCGAATACCCATATTAGTACCATTTCTTTGGGACATCCAGGAACTTTGCCACGATTAAACAAAAAACAAATTGAATATGCGGTAAAATTAGGGGTAGCACTTGGTTCTCGCATCAATCCAACGAATAACTTTGATCGCAAAAATTACTTTTATGCTGATTTGCCGAAAGGCTATCAAATTACGCAGGATAGAATGCCGATTTGTGTAGGTGGAGGCATGGACGTAACAACTGAAGCAGGCAAACGACACATTCGGATGCATCATATTCACATGGAAGAAGATGCGGGAAAATCTATTCACGATTTAGCACCAGATGCTTCTTTTATTGATTTAAATCGAGCGGGGGTTCCTTTATTAGAAGTAGTGACAGAACCAGATTTTAGATCGGCACAAGAAGTGGATGTTTTTATGAATGCGATGCGACAGTTAGTCCGTTATTTAGGAGTTTCGGACGGGAATATGCAGGAAGGTTCGTTACGTTGTGATTGTAATGTATCCGTACGATTGAAAGGGGCAGAAAAATATGGTGAACGATGCGAGATTAAAAATATGAACTCCATGCGTTTTGCTCGGCGAGCGATTGAATTTGAACGAAAACGCCAAGTAGATTTATTAGAAGCGGGTGGAAAAATCGCTCAACAAACCTTAAATTTTGACCCTGTAACAGGTACGACTTCCCCACTTCGAGATAAAGAAAATGCGCATGATTATCGGTATTTTCCAGAACCAGATTTACCACCTGTAGTCATTTCTGAGGAATATCTAGCAAAGATAAAAGCAGGAATGCCTGCTTTGCCTTGGGAATTGCAACAAGCATTTATTGAAAAATATAAATTGTCTCCCTATAATGCCAAATTATTAACAGAAGAAAAAGGGGTTGCCTTATTTTTTCAACAATTAATCAAGCATACTAAAAATTATAAAGGTGCGGCGAATCTGGTGATTAATAAAATCAATCCTTGGTTGAGTGAAGAAAAAAAGAGCATTGACGATTTCCCGATTAGCCACCAACAATTAGGTGCCTTGATTCAGTTGATTGATGAAGGGAAAGTAAGTAATACGATTGCTTATCAACGAATTTTTCCAGCCTTATTAACAACTAAGAAAATGCCTTTGGAAATTGCTGAAGCCTTAAATTTAGTACAATCTTCTGATACCGACTTTTTGGAGAAGTTAGTAGATGAAGTCATCGCCAAGAATCCTGATAAAGTGAAAGCATATCAAAAAGGAAAAAAAGGGCTGATTGGCTTTTTTATGGGAGCAGTTATGAAGGCTTCTAAAGGAAAGGCAGAGCCGAAGAGTACGAATGCTTTGTTAAGGAAGAAATTGCAAGCATAAAAGGTTTGACCACCAACCCGTCATTTCAATTTTTATAAAACCTAACCAATTTAATTATAGTATGAAAAATAAATTATTTCTTTTCACTTTAGGCTTATTCCTAATGGTCAATCAAGGCGTAGCACAAAAAAAAGCCATCACCGTAGCAGATATATGGCAAGATTATAAATTCATAGGAAAATCAGTCCCAGGCTTCAATTTTTTGAATGATGGTACTCATTATACTCGCCTAGAAGAAAATACCATCAAGCAATATGATTTAGTAACTGGGCAATTTGCAGACATTATTTTTGCGACTTCCGAAATAGCTGAATCAGCCAATTTTCCAGAAAAAGTTGATAGTTATACTTTTAATGCCGATGAAACCAAGCTTTTATTAGAAACGGCTAAAGAGA
Source organism: uncultured Saprospiraceae bacterium (assembly GCA_964644655.1). Lineage (GTDB taxonomy): Bacteria > Bacteroidota > Bacteroidia > Chitinophagales > Saprospiraceae > JAFMDF01. The sequence continues at coordinate 8,097 of CAZXYA010000023.1, forward strand.
AAATTTACAGACGTTCTTCTAAGGCAAATTATTATGTTTGGGATATAAAAACGAAGACGATTACGGAGCTGTTTAAAAAAGGCAAACAAAGCTATGCAACGTTTAGTCCTGATGCGGATAAAGTGGCATTTGTCGTAAATAATGATTTATTCATTAAGGATTTAGAAAATGGCACCATTACCCAAATTACTACTGATGGCGAATTTAACAAAATCATCAACGGTGGAGCAGATTGGGTATATGAAGAAGAATTTTCTTTTGCTAAAGCATTTCATTGGTCACCAGATGGCGAAAAAATTGCCTTTATGCGCTTTGATGAAAGTGAGGTAAAGGAGTTCACAATGACGAAGTTTAAAGGTGGCTTATATCCAGAATACGAGACTTTTAAATATCCAAAAGTAGGCGAAAAAAATGCAACCGTATCTATTCATATTTACGATGTAAATAGTAAAAAAACAATAACTGCGGAAACGGGAACCGAAACAGACATTTATTTTCCTAGGATAAAATGGACACAAGACCCCAATCAACTTTGTGTGTTTCGCATGAATCGGCACCAAAATGACTTGGAGTTATTATTAGCAGATGCAACTACTGGGAAAACTAGTTTATTATTAAAAGAAACCAATAAATATTACATTGATATTGATGATGATTTGACCTTTCTAAAGGATGGGAAATGTTTTATCTGGACCAGCGAACAAGATGGCTATAATCATATTTACTTGTATGATATGAATGGCAAAAAGAAAGAACAATTGACAAGTGGGAACTATGATGTTAGTAAGTTTTACGGAGTAAATCAAACAACCGAACAGGTTTATTATAAATCTTCCGAAACCTCTCCACTAGAAGAAAATATTTATACGGTCAATTTAAAAGGCAAAAACAAAAAGCGATTAACGCAGGGAGGCGGAACGCATAATGCCCAATTTAGCAGTACCTTCGATTATTTTGTAAATAATCACTCTACGATTAATGCGCCTGCTTCTTATGTGGTTCGAGATAATCAAGGAGAAACAATTCGGGTGATTGAAAACAATGCCGCTTTAGCGGAAACCCAATCGAGGTATGACATTAATCCAGTTGAATTTTTTCAATTTGAAACAAGCGAAAATGTACAGTTAAATGGTTGGATGATTAAGCCAACGAACTTTAATCCGAATCGAGAATATCCCGTATTCATGTATTTATACGGTGGTCCAGGTAGTCAGCAAGTAAAAGACCAATGGAAAGGACAGAATTACTGGTGGTTTCAGCTATTAGCACAACAAGGTTATGTGGTTGCTTGTGTCGATAATAGAGGTACTGGCGCAAGAGGAGAAGCATTCAAAAAGATTACGTATCAGCAATTAGGACATTATGAAACCATTGACCAGATTGAAGCAGCGAAGTATTTAGGAGGTTTGCCTTATACAGATGCAAGTCGAATTGGTATTTTCGGTTGGTCTTATGGTGGTTTTATGTCCTCGTTGTGTTTGCTGAAAGGTAACGATGTGTTTAAAGCAGCGATTGCAGTAGCCCCTGTTACTAGCTGGCGTTGGTATGATTCTATTTACACCGAACGATATATGCGAACAGAAGCAGAAAACCCGGATGGGTACAAAAATAATTCCCCCGTTTATTTTGCCGATCAATTAAAAGGACATTATTTATTAGTACATGGCGGCGGCGATGATAATGTGCATTATCAACAAAGCGCAGAAATGATGAATGCCTTAATTGATGCCAACAAACAGTTTGATACTTATACTTACCATAATCGAAATCACGGTATTTTTGGCGGCACAACCAGAATGCATTTGTATAATAAAATGACTAATTTTTTAAATACGCAATTGAAGGGAGACGCAGAGAATTATAATAAAGAAGATAGACCTTAAAAAGGTGGTCGTGTATCAAAACAGTTGATAGAGCACGCGGAGTTTTCAGAGATCGCAGAGATAAAGCATTATATAATAGACCTCTTCTCCCTCTGCTTGCAAACTACAAATCAACCACTTTAAGACACTACTAAAACTATGAAATAAAAAACGCCAAACCTCTAAGCGGAGTTTGGCGTTTTTAATTTTATTCAGGTATAACACGTTTCATTAAAACATAAGTAACCATCCTTCCCGATAATCCCATATCACCAAAGACATTTACAGCTTCCCAACCTTCTAAGCCTTCGCCAGTTAATAAAGCTTCTGTGCCGTCTATATCGAGTGATATTTTGTATTTTTTATCAACTTCAACGGGTATAATTTTGTATTCAAATTTTTTCATAAAATTCCAATTAATGTAAGATTATATGATGCTATTCACCATCAATTGTCAGCACCCTGATTTATCTGAATATTTAAGGATAATACTTGATCAGGGCTTCGATTCATCAAGAAATATCTATTTCAATCAAGATTATCAAGGTTCTGACAAAGAAGATGCTGAATACTTACGATTATATCGTATATAAACAACATTTCAAATTTAATGAATTATCTAATAATAGAGCGTCAGATAAATAATTAATAAAAATCCGTTGCTAACTTAATCCGTTGCTAAAAAAGCATAACAATGGATTTGACGAGCTAGACGATAGCTTAAATATTTTCATAGCCTCCCTATTTTACTTGACCATCTAAATTACCCCATTATCTTCCGCAAACCTTTCAAAACCTTCTTTCCCCTAGACCTAAACCCAGCTGTCCCATGCGGCATAAATTCTTCAATGATAATCCGTAATTCATCCGCCAAATCAGGTTCTTTTTTACAAAGTTCATACAAGATACTCATCGAAAATATTCTAACAGCGACCGCTTCATTTGGGTCTGCTAAAAAATTAAAACAGCAATCTACCGCAGTACCCATTAGGTCTTCTGGTAGGGCCACATTTTGTAATAGTCGGACCGTATTTCGTTTAACTGCCACATGGATTTTTTTGTCTTTTAGGTTGTTAACCATTTTTTCCAAATGTGGATTAATCAAATGTGGTCGTTGTGCTGTACAATGCGTCATAATCCATGCTGCTCGTTGAGTCACTCGATATTCATTGCTGAAAAAATGAGTCATCAACTCATCAAATAAAACTTGATTATCACCAATATAATCTCTTATGAAGAGTGCTTGCCGTTTAGAATGTTCTTTTAGAATGGCTTCTTTTAAATCCATTATTTTTTCCTCTTTTGTATTGAAATGATAAGATTTCTAAAATATCATCCCAGAGTAATTCATAAGGTATTATTTCTCTATCAAATGCAGTAGGATCTAAACCAATAGGGGCATTTCTTAATTTATTGAAATGAATATTTGCATGTGCAGCAACTAATGAAGCCCTATAGTTTCCTCGAATAACTATTTTAAACATTCGCAAAAAATAACGACTACGTTTGAAGCTACGCTTTTTAAACCGATTCGCTAAAATAGGTTCAATTTGTTCCTCTCGCTTTAAATATTGCTCTCTATAGGGTTAAAAGTAGGAGTAGTAATAGGGAGTATTTATGCAAGTCTAATGCTTTTCAAGCTTCTTTAAGCGGCGAAGAACGTTCTCCATCGTTTTTTCAATGGATGCTTCAAATTTATTTACTTGTTTTTCCATTCCTTCTAATTGATCTTTTAAAAAGATTAACTCTTGTTCTTTTTCTGAGTTCCATGTATCCGCTTCCCACATTTCGCCTTCGCCCATTACTAACCATTTCAAGCTTAGTTTTGGAAAATTTTGCATACATGCTTGAATTAAAACTAATTTAGGATTTGAATCATTTTTGAACATTTGATTTAATGCGCTTTTAGTCGTTCCCACCTGTTCTGCAAAGCGCTCAATAGTAGTTCCTTGGACTTTTATTAAGTGCTTGATTCTTTGACTAGCTGTCATTTTTCACTTTTTGTTCTATTTTTATTAAAAAAAAGCTATAAATATCTTAAAATAACTAAAAATAGCATTAAATTTGTAAAACAATACCTTTTTAATTAAACAAAGAAAACAAATTTTATGATAAATAAAATAGCAATCTATAAAAACTATTAAAAAGATTCAAATATCTATTATTCTAACTTTTGAATATCAAATTCTGCTGAAAAGACTCAGTCGGAGATACATCAAGGGCTAGAAGTAAATTAAAAAAGCTACTTAAGCTAAGGTCTGAATTGTTTTCATAGCGTCCCTATTGGACACGACTAATCTTATGCTGATGGGCAAATTTTTCGGCACTTGTAAATCCTTTTTCTTTGCGTAAGGCCCTTACTTTTTTGCCAAATTGCTCTAGCTGATAATCTATATATTCTGCTTCGCTCATGTATAGAATATTGAAACAATTAAAATGACCGCTAATGAATTGGTAGCTAATTAGTGTATTTTATTAGACTTGTCTCCTATTAAAAGTGGTAGGTAAAAAGAATTTGTTTTCATTTGGTTTTTTGAGGTAAGGTATTGTCTTCTCAGGATAACACTTCTTTTAACTATTTGGAAAAACTAAGTAGAGAGAATTGGACAGGACTACCCTGCTTAGGGTAGTTCTGATCTTTGCTTGTACCGATCGTATCTTCTACATGAAAAATTACTTTGCATTATTTATCTATTATCCTGCTAGGATATTTTCTCTAAAACACGTTATAAACAGGAATTTCTAAACACGCACATTTATAAAATCAAGCAATCAATCTAAAAACCTAAAAAGACAAAAAATGAATAACTTGTTCTCTACCATTTTTGTAGTTATTAAAATCCATTAATCAATGAATCAATCAAAACTGCTCTACTTAATCATTGGCTGTTTTTTGCCAACAATTTTAGGTGCCCAATGGCGAAATATCACCACAACCACTTATCAGCAACAGGTAGTTTCCCTTGAATCCATAGGAACTCCATCAGAAACCTTAACGCTTCCTGTTACCTTACCACTCGTATTTCATATTGTTTATTCAAGGAGCAATCAACCGCCTTCAAGAGAATCAGTCGAATGGCAAGTAGCACAACTCAATAAGCATTTTAGTCTCGAAGAATTTGAGGAGAAAAAAGCGATATTCCAAGATTCAACCTATCACCATTTAGCAGCAGATACAGAAATTCGTTTTTGTTTAAAGGAAGTTTTCTTTGTAGCGACTGATAGCTTACAGTTTACCAATTTCAACACTATCAAAAACAGTCAGACAGGAGGCGCAACTCCTTTTGAGCCAGAAAATTACCTCAATATTTGGGTAGGCGAATTAGTAGCGAGTAGTGGCTTTGCCCAAATGCCAGGGGGAGTTTTGGAAACGGATGGTATCGTGATTAACCAAAGCTATTTTGGGCAGCAAGCTGTACCCTATTCCGAGGGAAAAACCCTAACGCACCTTTTAGGAAATGCGCTTGGTTTGGCAAATCTATGGGGAGACAATAAGTGCCAAGATGATAATGTTGGGGATACGCCCATTCATAATGCCCCCAATTATAATAAAATCCAACCAGCCGAAAATCACATTTCCCTTTGCCCAGGCTTCAAAAGAGAAATGTATATGAACTATATGGATAATACGGTAGATAGCATCCTCTATATGTTCACGCTTGGGCAGAAACAAAGGATGCACCAATTTTTAAGTAATGAAAGAAACCATTTACTAGTACCTGATTGTAGTAATTCCGTAGCTAATTCTCGTTCTATTACAAACAGTCAGGAAGTACCAACTGGTTTAAAGGTAATGCCCAATCCTGTAAAGAATCAGCTAACCATCCAGTATTATGATAAAACCAACACCAAAGCCGTTTTGGAAATTCATAATGCCCTTGGAGCATTAGTTTATACCCAAAGAATAGGCACTTCTTATCAACACGCTTTATCAACCCACGACTGGACGGCAGGTGTTTATATCCTTTCCATCCAAGGGGTCACTCCTTATACGCTTAAAATTATCAAACAATAAACCTTATGAAACAACAATTAGCGCTACTGATTACGCTTTGTCTTTTTGTCATTGGGGTGCATGGACAGCCTAACGATGAATTTAACAACATCCCTTCGCCCGATTCTTACGGATTAGGGAAGTACTACGATCTGCCAGTAGACAAATCCAATGGATTGCAAAGTGTCGGAATTCCTTTAACCTCAGTTGAAATTGGTGGTTTATCTGTTCCTTTGAATCTATCTTATCATGCTGCTGGATTACGTGTTGCGGAGGTATCGAGTAATGTCGGTTTGGGCTGGTCATTGAGTGGCATTCCAATGATTACTAGAAGTATTAGGATGATACCAGATGATAATCATTCTCTACCTGCGGAGTTAAAAAACTATGGCTATATGACGGTGGGGGCTACTTATGGGCAAGAGTATGCCGATACAGAGTTCTATACCTTTACCCAACGGTTTAATGCCGCCAATGAGGATCCCCTTGTTTTTGGAGATAATGAACCTGATGTTTATACGGTTACTTTACTAGGTGGACAGACTTTTCGCTTTACCTTAGATGGTACAGGTAAGCCTGTTAGCATTCCTAGAAATAACGTTTTGATTGATTTTGATTCCAATTCAGGGGTGATGCTAATTACCGATGAATATGGCAATAAATATACCTTTGACCAATTTGAATTAACCACCTACGCCCCCTCTAGCGATATTTTTAACACCATTTCTACGTGGTATCCTTCTTCGGTGACTACTTTTGATAATGCTTATTCTATCAACTTTTCTTACGAGGATAATACCTTGCAATATGCGGCTAAGTTATCCGAACAGCTATCCTATATTGATACTAGGAATGGAACAAATTTTGCGATTCAAGACTTTTATAACTCTAGAACCAATTGTGGTTCAACGACCACTAATTGTGTCTTTGGGTATCCTGCGGCTATTCATAGATATATCGGAAAAAACCTAACCGAAATCAGTACCTCTGATAATCGGTTTAGGGTAACCTTTGTCAATGATTTTCAGCGAGACGATGTCTTTGGCGATTATACCAATGCTGGGATAGCCAAACCCAAAACCTTTTCCAAAATACAAATTTGGGATAGAGGTGCTGTTAGTGAAGAAATCCTGTTTAATCGGGCATACTTTATTGCTAATAATTCCATTGATTTTAGTCTCGGTACCCACGTCGAAGATGCTGCTAAAAGAAGATTGAAGCTCAATAGCCTGACCTGCATTGATAAAAGAACTAATAAAGAAAAGCAGCATCTTTTTGAATATTATACAGGAGATATTCCTCATACAGCCGACCCAGACCATGATAACTGGGGATTTTTCAATAATGCAGGGAATGCAGGTCAATCGGTTAACGAAAATGGTACGCCTTTGAATGCCCCCGACCCCTTGGATTATTTTGATTCCCAAACCGTTCAAACAAACACAGGTACTTTAACTTTTAGCAATCCCAATATTGATAAAAGCTCAAGTCTGGCAGGTACTCGCTCTACGGTACTCAAATCCATTACTTACCCTACAGGTGGTAAAACAGAGTTTGACTATGAATTGAATCAATTTCGGTCGATTGAAAAAGATTTTGAGGAAACCGATCGAGTATTTATGGTCGCCAATGAATGTGATGCCCTCAACTGTAACTGTACTTTTTTTCCGTCTAATACGGTAGATTTTGAACCTGTCCAGATAGAAAACTTTTTTGAGTTTTTTAAATCGGATATTCAGATTGATGCTTCCTCTAACCTTACTTTTTCGGCACAACCACCTGCTTGTTTTCAAGCACCTGCTTTCACCCTGTCCATTTTCACGCCTACTGGACAATTATACAAAAGCTTCTCGGCTAATTTTGATGTGCAGACAACCGTCACAGGAAAACTTTTTGAACTGTTTGATATTAGCCCAGCCGAGGAAAATGCTTTTACCGCAGGAACTTATCTATTTCGATTAGAAGCCTTTAATGCCGAAATTGAAGTATTGATTGATAATTATATCCTAACCGAAACGGAGACGGTTATTGCTGGACCAGGGCTTAGAATCAAGAAAATAGATTATCTAACCAATGATGTTTCTTTACCTACTTCTAAATCCTATACCTATAATGACGGAGGGAGTACAAGTGGATATTTATTCGCTACACCTAAAAAAAGTGTGTATTCTCAAATCTCTTTTAATGGTTCAGAGCGAAAAGAAATCACCTTATATAGTGACTCCTATGTACCGCTGTCTAATTTTGAAAAAGGTTTTGGTTTTTATACTAAAGTAACCGAACATTATCTAAATGGTGCTTATTCCATTAGTGAATATGAGCGAGACGAGGATGATTTAAAAAGTATCCATTTTGACTTTCCAATTGCGCTGCCTTATAATTCTTCTTTGGTCAACAAAAAGCCAATCAAGGAGGAGTTGTTTACCAATACCAATATCGCCAAACAGACTACTATTATAGAAAACGAAGTGAACCAGTCTAGCTTAATTGAGGGGGTTCGTTTTTATCGATGGAGAATCAGAAATGCCTATTATGATGGTCTTGAATTTAGAAATGATGTCTTATTTGTACGCTATCCGATTATAACCAGTAATGTTCGTTTAAAATCTCAAAGTATGACCTTAGATGGAGTAAACACCCAAAATACGCTAAAGTATCGAGCAGATAATGCACATTTATTACCCATAGAAACCATTATTAACCACTCGGACAATACGGTGGAACGGCTGACGACCCAATATGCACATGATGTTGAGCAGGCAGATTTATTGACACATAATTTGGTACATATTCCCCTTGAAACCAATCGCTATCTGGATGCGACTCGAACCAATGGGCAAAAAACGAATTTTAGCTTATTTGGTGGCTTTCCCAGACCCCAAACCATTCAATCTTACAATTGGCAAACCAATCTTTGGGAAACCGAAATAACCTTTTTAAGCTATGATGCTAGAGGTAACCCAACGAGTCGCCAAGCAAGGGGCTGGAATACAGAATCTTTTACCTGGGATCATGACTTACGTTTGACCCGAACCTTTGAAAATTTCACTTGGCAATATGCCTATCATCCCAATAGCCGATTGCTACAAAAATATACCGAACCGAATGGACTATTTACTACTTTTGATTATAATGGCTATCTACAGTTAGCCGAGGTAAACCAGTATGATAATAAAGTCATTACGTTCCAAACTTATGACCATAGATTAACGGACGGCAGTAATAAAATCACGACGAGTATTAATCATCTGGACGGGGCAGATTTTATAACGGAACAAGAATTTGATGGATTAGGTAGAAAACTCTTGGATAGAAAAGTGGGCTATGGGCATAATGACCAAGACCTCCTGTTCCAAATCGAATATGATAATATCGGTCGCTTATGGAAAGAATATGAACCTAGTTTTGCAGGGAATACGGGGGCTTATACCCAATATGCCTACGAAGAATCGCCGCTTAATCGAGTGGCAAGTATCACTCCACCAGCTCCTCTGGGAACAAGTACCATGACTTACGGCAATGAAAATAATCAATTATTTACCCAAACAACCACCAATCCACTTGGACAGATTAACCAAACTTTTACGGATACTAGAGGTCGGTTGTTAAAAAGTGTTAGCGGCAAATCACCCGAATTAGCAACCACGCTTTACCTGTATGATGATAGAAATAATCCACTAAAAGTGATGCCACATGGTCGAACGGCAAATGATGCGGATTATATCTACAGCTATGTCTATGACGGGCGAGATAATATCTTAATGAGCAAAATACCCGAAAAAGTAGCTACTGAAATGCGCTATAATCTCAGGGATTTAGTGACCCACCATAAAGACGGCATTCAACCCACAGTCCATACCAAATATGATGCTTTTGGGCGAGTGGACCAGACAGGGTTTGTTCCTTCTTTAATCGCCACTAGTTTTTCAGACTTACTGACTGATAATACCTATAATACTACAGTAGGAAGTTTGGGTTTTGGGCAATTAGACCAAAGTCAAGTAGCCTTATTGGAGGAAACAGGCAATCCATCTGGTCAATTTATCACCACGGATATTACCACTTGGGATATTTATCACCGACCGACCATCACTATTGGTAATCACCCCTTAAATCTCAACACGGCGAATGCCTATCAATTGACCAATACCTATAATAGTTTAGACCAAATCAAAACCAGTCAAGAAACAATTCTAGCAGGCGGTAATACTTGGACTACCTTGATGGAAAGCAATTACGACCATAGCGCCAGACTATCAGAAGAATATTGCACCGTAGGCGGTCGAAGAGAACAAACCTGTCAAACTACAGAGTACAACCAATGGGATGCCATTGTTGAAAAAATCATTGGTGGGGGCTTACAAACCCTTAATTACGATTATTACCCCAATGGTTTTTTAGAAGGGGTCAATGATAATTTTATTCCTGGTGGATTAAGCACGACTAGTAGCAGCGTGCCAACTAATAATACTGCTGCCGACCTTTATCGAATGAAGCTGACTTATGATGGCATCGGCAATATTACCACTTGGCAATCGCAAAACAGGAGTTATGCGTTGGAAACGTACAGCTATTCATATGATGGGCTGAATCGAATAAAAACCAATACCGCTAGTTCTAATAATTTTAGTCAAGTTTTTACCTATCGAGACTTGATTGACAATATGAATACTATTGTTCGGCAAGATTTGGATTTAGTTTCTGGCAGTTGGCAAAAGCAAGTCATTGATAATCTAAGCTTTAGTTACCCCAATAGCTTGTCGTCCAGACTACAAGGAGTGGATGACCTATCGAACCATGTTAAAGGCTATCAACCCAATAGCGAAAATTATGTATATGATGGCAATGGAAACCTCATTTATGACCCACAACAGCAGCTAACGACCACCTATAATTTTATGAATTTATGTGCCTCAATGACCAAATCAACGGGCGCAAAAATGGAGTATATCTATGATGCAAGTGGTAAAAAGTGGCAACAAATAGAGTATGATGCAGCAGGAATTGACCAAAAAAGAGCGTATATTGGGGGTATGGAGTTCGTAGGGAATACCCTCGAACTGGTGCATCATTCAACGGGTTACATTCGCAATAAAAATGCTGCTTCGGATGAAAATTTAATCTTGTCAGGTGACGCAAATGGTAATCAGGAAGCTAAAATCATTAGCAGTACAGAAACGGTAAATACTGCCTCGGATTTAGTCTATAAGGCATCTGAAAGCATTACTTTAAAAGCAGGATTTGAAGCCAAGGCGGGAAACGATTTATACTTAAGCATAGCGCCCCTAAATCTGACACCAGACTATGAATGGCAATACAAAATCGCTGACCACTTAGGTAATATGAGGGTATTGTTTGCGGATAAGGACGGTGATGGCTTGATTCGGCAGAGTGCTGATGCAACTTCTAACGAAGTATTGGGGTTTTATAATTATAGTGCGTTCGGGTTGGAATTAGGAGGTAGTCACTTAAATAGCAGCAACAATTTAAACAGATATACTTATAATAATAAGGAGACAATTGGGTTTAGTGGGTATCAGGATTATGGGTGGCGGATGTTTGATAGGAGTGTGGGGCGGTTTTGTGGGGTGGACCCTTTAGCAGAATCAATGTCATCTTGGTCACCTTATAATTATACTTTTAACAATCCCATTTTATTTATAGATTCTGATGGAAGAGTTCCTTCCATATATTATGATCCAGGAGATAGGCTAACAGGAAAACAAGTACGAAATTATTTTCATTCTGATTCAAAGGCATCTAGTTTTTCCATTTCTATCTATTCAAATCAACCTGTTCCTGGCACTAATGAAAATTTTGAAGGTACACAATTTGGACACTCTTTTGTGGGTATAACTGTTCAATATGAAGATAATAGCAGTAAAACATTGTATGCTGGTCTATACGCTGAAGATACTGTTAACCCTTTACTGGACAAATTTGATGGAGCAGGATTTATTCAGGATGATTCTAATACAAAAGCAACTAGTTCTTTAGATAAAGATATATCAGAAGACAATTTTGGTACAGTATTAGAATTTATTGCTGCAAACTCGGATAATGTTACATATGATTTAAATTCATACAATTGTGCTGATTTCGCAAAGATGTGTTTTAATATGGCAGGAGGGAATCCAGTAAGATCTAAAAAACGGGAAATCAAAGGAAATCATTTAGCCGTTGGTGAGTACGACTTCGGAAAAATGTCAATGCCTGGTCAATTAGGAGAAGATATTGGAAAAGCAGGTGGTACTGTAACAAATAAGCCTTTTGTTCCTGGAGGAGGAAACGGTGAAGATACTAAAAGTTCTAGTAGCAGTTTTAAAAACTAAATAAAAATTATGAAAACTTTATTTTTTGCATGCTTATTTTTAATAAGCTGTAATTCAGTAGATTCAAAGAAAATGGATTCAGAAGAAGAAAATTTAACAGTTCTTAATGATTATGTTAATGAAGTTTTTTATAAACGAGAGACGCAAGAATTGATAAGAAAATTCTATCTTAATTCAGAGAAAATTCTTGCAAATGAAAAATATATACTATTAATCAATAATTTTAATAAAAAAATTAAGTTGGCTAAGAATAGCGATTCATTTAAAATAAGAAATTATTATCAAATTAACGAAGATGAAAATAGTTTTTCTTTTGAAGAAAAGAACTATAACAATATCTTTTTTTTCAACCTAAAAAATGAATTAGACGAAGAAGAGATATTGCCCATTTTAATTAAAGATGGCAAAATTCAATCGTTTACTCCTATAAAAAAAGGAGACAAAACTCAATGGTGGTAAATACTGTATTGTCCAGCTATGGATTTACATTTTCTCAATAGTCATTTACAAATTCTGTGAATGACTATTGTCAATTTTTGATGGAAAAGACAACCAATATAATGGTAAAAAGAAGACAATTAAGAGGAAGTCCTGCAGTAATATTAAACAGCAAAAGACTGCTGAGAATATTACTTTACAAACAGAATTTGAAGCCAAAATAGGGAATGATTTACATTTGATTCTTGAACTAGTAACGACTACACACTCAATTTTTATTTTTGTATCTAACGACACGATAAACTACTTTTTAATACCTCTCAAAATATTACTCATCAAAAAAATCACTAATGAAACTAAAAGATATTCCATTTTATACTTTTCTTTTTTTACCAGTACTACTAACAGGACAATTTGAAGCTCCTTATACTTTTTTTAAAAAAAGCGGAGATACGTTGCATTCAGAGCAGCTTTCTGTCACATTAACGCCCCAAAAAAAGGTAAGTGGATTCAAAGTTGGAGATACAATAATTGGGATTCAGGACTTGGCTGCTTTTTCATTCAAAGAGGATTACTATGGAGTTGAAAAGGATAAAAAAGGCAATTTAAATCTACTGAAAAGATATTGGGAAGGAAAAGAAATACAGTTATTCTATAAAAATACAATAGAAGCGGTTTCCCTTAATAGCGTAGAAACAACATCTAAGAAACGGTTGTATTACCGCAAGGGAACAACAGGTAGTATAAGACCTTTAAAGTATGAAAATGTAAAAATAGATTTTGGGATATGGGTGAATAAGAAAAATACAACACCTTTTGACAAGATTGAAAGAATTAGGAAACTTCGAAAATTAAATAACTGGTTAATTATTGGCTCAACGGCTTATAATATTTTTCAACTCAGTAGAAACATAACATTAACACCTTGGATGGCTGTACCTCCTGTACTATTGAGTTTTACACTCATTGCTAATAATAAAGAAAAAGAGTTATTGGAGCGCACGATTAAAGAAATGTACTAAGTAGTTAGTCAAGGCAATCCTGTCGGATAATTTGATGGCTTTTAAAGCTGTTGTTAGGGCAGAATAGGAAGTATTAAATCCTAAATCAATCAAAATGAAAATTAAAAATTTATAAGTGACTTTCATCTCTGAATCGCTGACCATTTAGGAAATACTAGACTTTTATACGACTACTATACCAACCATTTAAACTTAAAACAATTTTTTTATTATTTATGATGAATTTAGCAAGATGCTATTGCTACTTTCTGTATTTTTGCTTTCTATAAAAGAAAGCTATGCAAGATTATTTAAACGAGCTAAACGACGTACAACGAGCCGCAGTCACCACTATAAATGGACCGGTACTAGTAGTGGCAGGTCCAGGGTCGGGCAAGACCAGAGTATTGACTTACCGTATTGCCAATATTATTGAGAATGGGGTGCCACCTTGGGAAATTCTCGCTTTAACATTTACCAATAAATCGGCTAGAGAAATGAAAGATCGGATTGCCAAAGTAGTGGGCAGTCGAGCGAATAGCGTTTGGGCGGGCACGTTTCACTCCATTTTTGCCCGTATTCTACGAGTAGAAGCAGAAAAAATTGGCTATCCTTCTAATTTTACAATTTATGATACACAGGATTCTAAAAGTGTGATTAGCTCGATTATCAAGGAATTAAATTTGAGTAGAGATCGCTATAATGTGAATGCCATTGCTTCTCGAATATCTTCTGCTAAAAGTAGTTTGATTCCACCCAAATTATATGGGCAAATGAAGGAATTACTGATGCAAGATAGTGTGAATAAACGACCTCGAATTCATGAAGTGTACACCAAATACATGGCACGTTGCAAACGAGCGGGGGCGATGGATTTTGATGATTTATTATTTCAATTATATTACCTCTTACATAAAAATCCAGAGGATGTTTTAGATAAATATCGAAAGCGTTTTAAGTATTTATTAGTCGATGAGTTTCAGGATACCAACTATTTGCAATATGCGATTATCAAAAAATTATGCAAGTACGAAGGAAGTGGAAATAATATCTGTGTAGTAGGAGATGATGCTCAAAGTATTTATGCTTTTAGAGGGGCAACTGTTGATAATATTCTAGATTTTGAAAAAGATTTTAAAGGGCTTAAGACTTTTAAATTAGAACAAAATTATCGCTCTACCACACATATAGTACAAGCGGCAAATTCCGTTATTGGTTATAATAAAAAACAGATTAAGAAAAAGATTTGGTCGCATAAAGGAGATGGGACAAAGATACGAGTCATTAAAGCAGTATCTGATTCGGAGGAAGGCAAACGAATTGCAGATAGCATTATCGAACAAAAAACGAGGAAACATTTAAGTAATAGCGATATTGCCATTTTATATCGAACCAATGCCCAATCGAGAATTTTTGAAGAATATTTACGGCGTTATAATATTCCTTATAAGGTGTTTGGAGGTACTTCTTTTTACCAAAGAAAAGAGGTGAAAGATTTAATTGGCTATTTGCGATTAGCGGTTAATCCACAAGATGAAGAAGCTTTAAAACGAGTCATTAATTACCCTAAAAGGGGTATCGGAAGTACAACTATTGCAAAGGTTAGTGCCAAAGCAGGTGAAAATGAAGTCAATATGTGGGAAGCAATAGACTACGTGGAATTACCTGCTGGAACGATGAAAAAACTCAAGTCGTTCAAGGCAATGATTGGCGCTTTTATCCAAAGAGCTAAAACGGTTGATGCTTATGATTTAGCAGCTTATGCGGCTCGACAATCGGGTTTGATTGCTACTCTAAAGGCGGATACTTCCGTAGAAGGTTTAAGTCGTTTGGAAAACGTTACTTCTTTATTGGACGGAATTAAAGAATTTGTAGAAAATGATGAAGTGGAAGAAGGCATAGAATTGACCAATGATAAATCTCTAGCTAGTTATATTCAGAATATTGCGCTACATACCAATCAAGATGAGGACGACGAAGGGAATCATATTACCTTAATGTCTACGCACTCTGCTAAAGGCTTAGAATTTAAATCGGTGTTTGTAGTAGGTCTAGAAGAAAATCTATTCCCTTCTTTTATGGCGATGAAAACGATGCAAGGTATTGAGGAAGAGCGGCGTTTGTTTTATGTAGCAATTACTCGAGCAGAAGAGATACTGACTTTGTCTTTTGCAACTAGTCGATACCGACATGGGAAGCACAGCAATAATTCCCCCAGTCGATTCCTAAATGAAATTCCATTAGAAAATATGGATAGTAGTTTTAGTTTGGCAAAACCAAAAACGGGAACGGCTGTTCGTCCACAACGTGCTGGGGTTGCAGGAAACTTCAAAAAAGCTAGAACCCGAGCTAAGTTATCCATTAATGTAGCGGATTTTAAACCAAGCCCAAGTAATGCCATTCAGGAAGGGCAAAAAGTATTACACTTAAAATTTGGAGAAGGCGTAGTAGAACAGGTAGATGGGCGGAATGATAAAAAAGTAGCGACTATTAATTTCCCACAAATTGATAATCCAAAACGTCGGTTGATGTTGAAATTTGCTAAATTGCAGATTATGGAATAGACTGTTCATGCTCACTTAAATCCGTGTATCCTACACTATTAGCTGTGTATTTCGGCTTACTACATATTACAATTACAATTTTCTAAACATTCGATAATCAAAGAAATATCTCGTTCTTTTAAGGAATATAACATTTTTCGACCTTCTCTTTTTACAGATAGCAGTCCTTTAAAACGCATATTTTGTAAATGATGAGAAGTTAGCGATTGCTCACTATCCAACATATTACAAATCTCTGTTACGGTTAAATAAGGATGTTGCTCTAATAAATGAACAATACCTAATCGAGTAGGATGACCAATTGTCTTTAGAATAAAGGCAATTCTGGTTAGCTTTTCCGCTAATTCACTATTAATCGCTTCCTTTTCTTGAATCTTATCCATATCTGCTATTTTAAATTACCTTATTAAGAATGATGAACTGTTAAATAATGATAGAATTGAAAAATAGGACATTATCATTTATCGTTAAAATTCACCTAATCATTTTCATAAAAGTTCCAACAAACCAATTGGAATCTGCATTAATTAATCGGTCTAAGGTAGAATCTACTTTAGTAGAATATAATTGTAAATCTTTAATGATTTTAGCAAATTCTTCTGCGTCTTTATCCGAAGGGTCAATGTCTCCAACATCGTTTAATAACCTTAAAATAGGTTCTAATTCTTTCTTTTTTCGTTGGATAATAATTCGCTTAACCACTTCCCACATATCCTTTTCTGCAATGAAAAATTCTTTTCGCTGCCCTGGAATTAATTCTTTATGAACCAAGCCCCAATCAATTAATGCCCTGATATTCATGTTAGCATTACCTACAGATATTTGTAATTCTTCTTTAATTTCCATAGCACTCAAAGGTCTTGATGCAACCAATAAGAGTGCATGAATCTGTGCCATAGTTCGATTGATGCCCCAATTCGATCCGATAGAGCCCCATGATTGAACAAATTTATCTTTTTTTTCCTGTGCTGTCATTTTTTGTATTTCTACGTTTATCACTATTTGAATTTAGTTTTGGCTATACCTATTTAAATTCACACGATACAATTTAATACGCTTAATATATCTTAATTATTACAAAGAAACAAAAATACAGGAAGTAAAAGGAAAATTCAGTAAATGAATTGTTCGTTTATTGTAAAAAACAGTTCTTGTAATAGATTAGTTTAAGTTTTAAGGTAATGAATGAAATAAGATTGATGAGATAAAGAGGTTATTAGAAAATTAATGAATTTTATCATTAATAAACCATTCAATAAGTTTCTTGGTGTTCCCCTCGCCGTCTGCGGTGGCTCGGGGGACACGTAAAAATAACATGAAATTTATTGAACGGTGTACTCATCGCCTTATTTCCTTAATTATTTCCTAAACTTGCCTTTGCTTTTCGTCTCTTCTTTTTAAATTCACTCAAATTAGTAGCAATACTAAAATGGGTGGCACTTTCTCCTAAATGATAAGCGCCATAGCCAAAAGAAAATCGGAAGCGCTTAATTTTCAGACCTATTCCTCCTGAGAAACCTGCCAAACTTCTGAAGTTTCGAAGTGACAAATCTTGTTTCCTAAAATGATTATATGCAAAACGGACCCGAAAGTTCTCTTTTTTACCAAACAAAAATTCTCCACTAAAAATTAAATGTCGAAACAAGTTATCTATCCATTCATTGCTAGTTACGTTTTGCTCGCCTAGAAAAAACGTATTTTCTTCAGAATTGGGATTATCATAAAGTAAATTCCATCGCTCTAAATGCTGAGCGGTAATAGAAAATCGAAAAGGTAAATATTTTAGGCGTTTGGAAACACCAAAAAGTAGTTCAAACGGAACGTCTTCCCTGTTCCCATCTCTATAGGTCACAAGTTGTCTACCAATATTTCTAAGTACCATCGAAGCGACAAATCCGTTTTCATCAATATGATAAATGGCAGATAAATCAGCTGTCAATCCAAAAGAGTTGTAACTTTCAAATTGAGAAGTAATGACTTTTATATTAGCGCCAATATCTAAACGTTCGTAGACTGACCGGCCAGCACCAATAGTAATCGCATATTCCGAAGCATCAAACTGCCCATTAATATTTCCTAATTCATCGGTTAATTGAAAGTCACCATAATTGATGTACTGTACACCAAATAAAAAGGTGGTATTTAATTTTTGACTATGGTGTCCATACCCCGCAAATCCTTGTCCAATATCCGATAAATGAAAACTATGATTAAAAGTCAATTGATGATGCATTGTATCATTCAAGGCAGCAGGATTGCTTAACGCAAATGCCAAATCATCATCCCTAACGGTAATATGCTTGCCCCCTAAAGCGGTGATACGAGCGGAGGCTGGTAGATTGAGAAATTCATATACTTTGCTGCCGCCAATTTGAGCAGTTGAAGTAGTTGAAAAAATAATTAGAGATATTAAGAGAAGTAAAAAATTCTTCATTTAAGCTTAGTTCATAATTTTACGATGCAAAGACGCAAAATTTTATAAGAGAATAGCTACAAAAAATGCAGCTAATTTATTTTCTATTCCTTATTGCGTTTCTTAGGCATTTATAGTTTAATCCTTCTTTTTTAGAAGAACCGATTTTTCTTCTTTTTTTGTCCAAGTTGTTCGGCAAGCCCCTCTATTACAATTCATTTTTTTTGTCAACTCCCCGTATTCGTCAAACAATTGTAATTCCCCATGTTCATTATCTCCTTCTAAATAAGTTCCTGTTGCTTTCATTTTTCCATTTCTATAATATTCTACAAAAGGACCATTTTCTTCATTATTTACAAAAGTAACAACTTCCATAAGTTCTCCACTATCATAGTAGCGTTTCCATTCGCCATTCATCGTCCCATTGACATATTTTCCCGTTAATTCTAACTGTTTGTTTTCATAGAAAGTTTGGAAGTCTCCTTTGAAGACACCATTTTCATAAGGTTCTATAGCCTGAATTTCACCATTGATATGGTATAAAGTTCTTTTACCGTCCAGTTGCCCGTTTTTGTAAAAAGCAGTTTCTAATAACTCTCCATTATCATCAAATAATTCACTTTTGCCTTCTTTTTGATTGGTTGTTGTATTTTGTACATATCGCTCTATGATTACCCCTGCTTCGTTTTGTACTTCAATAATTTTTGTTTTAGGAGAGCAAGCTGTTAAGCTAATAAGGAAAAGCCAGCATATATTTTTTATGATTTGATTTAGCATTTGCAGGTTATTTGAGTAACAAATTAAATCTTTTAAGCATAACGCTATTTTGAATAATGAATTATAAGAAATGTACACAATTTTGTCGAGTTCTTATAGTGCCAAGTGCTGCTTAATATAAATGTGGCCTACAAGACAATTATCTTTTTAACAATTAACCCTTGATTGGTATTAATCCTTAAAAAATAAAAACCTTTTGGCAAAATAGGAAGCATAGAAGAAGTAGCATTGAGGCTTAAAATAGTTTGCCCTTGCATATTTATCAACTTCATATTGCCAACTAGCTGAATATGTTCAGATAATTCAACTGTCAATTTATTAATTACTGGATTGGGGTATATTTTTATACCAAGGTCTTCGATCTCTGAGGTGCTAACGGTAAATGGGGCACAATCATGTAAAGTTCCAGGAGAAAGTAAGGAGCCTACCCCAATAGTCGTATGAGGAATGAAAGCTGCTTCTTTTTCAACGGGACATAAAACTAGCGCTTGATTATCATTGGCTTCGTCTAGATAATCATGCAATAAAAGAATATTTTGTAAACTATCCCTAAGCAATATCCGATCACCTGTATTGGCTAAACTAAGTCGATTACTACTTGCTTTTTGTACAATGACATCTCCAAAATCTCTTTGAATTGCTCCTCCACCAAATACTAATAATAATTGATTAGGTTGGACAATAGTGTTATCTGGAATTTGATGACGTAATAAATCAGCATCGTAAATTGCGATTCCAGATAAATCAATAGCTTTATCAGAAATATTCAAGAATTCTAAAAATTCATCTTGGCTGGCATTTCTTACACTATCTCCATTTGTATCGCCCATCAATCCATTGGGTGGATCGGCTAAAAATTCTGTTAAGATTAAACCAAAATCACTATCATCATCGAAAATAGTCAATTCAAAAGATTGATTAATACTGATTTGATTACTATCTGGCGCATTCACATTTGTAATGGTGAAAATAAGCGTTTCTTGCCCTTCAATTTCCCGATCATTCGTAATAGGAATACTTAGCAATCGCTGACTATTAGAATTAACAGGAAAGACAACTGTTTGGGTAGTAAAATTGTCTATATCCATAGCGTCTCCTGTTCCACCTGTTAGTTCAACGGTAATAATAACTTGAGCAGGTTTTGGATTGATAAGATTTAAAAACAAATCAATTTGACCATCACTTTCGATAGCAATGCCTCGACTAACAGTAAATTGAATGAGCGTAGTATCGCCATTATTATATGGAAAAGAATTACTCAATGTACCCGGCGAATAAGGCAAACCAAAGGCATCGGGTCTTTCGGTATGAGGAAGAAAGTTGCCAGTAAATTCGGGTGTTCTAACTAGAGATGCGTCAACATTTGTTTCCCCATAAGTCAGACTATCTAGGATAATTCCATTATTGTTTTGTAGCATAATGAAGGTGCCTGAATTACTTAGACCTAAATTACCACTTGATGCCAATGTAATCGGACTTTCACCAAATAATCCATTAGGTTGACCGCCACCAAAGATGACAAAGAAAGTTTTTGATGGTAATATCGTGCCTTCAACAAATTCGTGTTTAACCGTTTGATCAATGACTAATTGGAAATTACTCAAGTCGATGGGTAATGTATCTTGATTAAATAGCTCGATAAATTCATCTTCTCTGGCATTTCTAATACCATCACCATTGGCGTCTCCAATTAGGCTGACAGCAACATCAGCATAAATTTCGTTAATAATTATTTGAGTATGTAAATCAGTAAAAGGGATAAGGAATGAAAAAGAAAGGAATAGATAGAAAGTGTACTTGTTCATTGGTCAAATTGTTTGTTAGTAAAAATTAGATTTATTAATTATTTAATAATTTAATTAAAATTATAATAAAAAACATCAATTTACTAAAATGTAGCACTTGTTCGTTTCTTTTGGTAGCGATAACCCTTATATTTCCTTAATTTTGAGCGACTTTGGAAGGCTATGAATTTATTTTGTGGTCATTTTAGTATAGCGTCAAAAAATAACTTCTATATTTAATTTTTTGTCGTTTCATAAAAATTTGCGTATAATCAACTCGTAACCCATAATTCTGTTTATCCCGATTCATCGGAACAATTCAAATCAATAATGAGTCAAGACGAATCTCAGAAAAAAGGACAGTTAGCCAAGATAATTTTAACTATTACTTTTGTTGGCGTCCTAGTCGCTACCATTTTTGGCTATCAAAAATATCAAGAAATTTTTGGTATGAGTGTGCCTAAAGCCATAGAAGAAACGGTTATTGAAGTTCCTTCTAATACTTCTTTTGAAGAAGTCGTTGCTATTTTGAAAGATAAAAAGTTAATTGCTCACGAAGAAGCTTTTCGATGGGTTGCCGACCGTATGAAATATCCTCGAAATCCAATGCGTTCCGGTAAATTTAAAATTCAACCAGGTTGGAGTAATTATGAATTAATTCAGCATCTAAGAGGAGGTAAGCAAGAAACGGTTAAGCTCGTTTTTAATAGTGCATGGACCGTAAAAAATGTAGCAGCTAAGGTCGCTCAATTTATTGAACCCGATTCTAGTGATTTAGCTAGCATGTTTGCCAATGAACAATTTATTGCGGATTTAGGCTTTACTCCTGCTACGCTAATGTCCTTATTTATCCCAAATACGTACGATTTTTTTTGGAATACAAGTCCGACTAAATTTATGGAACGGATGAAAAAAGAACATGCTGCTTTTTGGACAAAAAATAATCGAGCAATAAAGGCAGAACAATTAGATTTGACGCAAGAAGAAGTATATATATTAGCGTCGATAGTAGAAAGAGAAACCTTGCAAAATGGAGAGAAAAAGCGAATGGCAGGGGTTTATTATAATCGCTTAAAAACAAGAGGCTGGCGCTTAGAAGCAGACCCAACCGTGAAGTTCGCAGTTGGTGATTTTGGCTTACGCCGAATTTTAAACAAACATCTAGCTTACGATTCTCCTTATAATACCTATAAATATGGTGGCTTGCCGCCCGGGCCAATTAGTATGGCTTCTATTGCTAGTATTGATGCGGTGCTAAATGTTGAAGACCACGAGTATATGTTCTTCTGTGCCAAAGGAGATGGAAGCGGCTATCATAATTTTGCAAAATCACTTAAACAACATAATCGAAATGCAGCCATTTATCGAGCGAATATGCGGAAGAGTGGGGCTTGGGATTAATAACCGATAACTGATTCTTAATTCAACAACTCTAAACTAACGTTCGCTACTCCTGCCTTTGTCAAATCAATTACTTTAGCAGCAGCGCCTGATAAATCAATAATTCTTGGCTTGCCATCTTTCCCTTTTGCTTTAGTTGGATTAGGGCCTCTATCATTAATTCTCACTTCTACGCATTGATTGGTATCTAAGCGACAAACTTTTACTTTAGAGTTATAAGGTAAAGTCCAATGAGCAGCCGTCATTGCTTTTTTATCATATTTTTCACCATACGAAGTTGTCCTGCCATGAAACTTTTTATGATAATAACTAGCTTCTCCTGTTTGTATAATTCTATTGACCGCATTTTGTATAGCAGGAGGTGCTGCTGGTACTGGTTTTTCTACCACAGGTGCTGGTTTTGGAGCGGGAGTTGGTGTTAAGCTAATAGGTTTAGGTTGTGGTTTGACATCTAATGCAACCACAAAACCATCAATGCCTTTTTTCTTAGCAAATTGCTGATAACTCACAGCTGCGTTTTTTTCTGCAAATGGACCGATTAATACTCTATAGGTTGTTTTTTCTCCTGTCCCTTTATCCATTCTTACCAAAAGATTTTTAAACCATTCTCCTTGTAAATCCGTCGCATATCTAACCACATTAGCATAATCCGAAAAAGTGGCTACTTGCAAAGCAAAGCCTTCTTTTTTCGCTCTTTTCACTTCTAATTCATATAAATCACTAGGTTGATAGGTCGCTGCAAATTCTTTTCCATAATTATTAGGGGTAGCAGACTTAGCAGCTTGTGCTTGCAAATACAAATAACTAAATACGGATAAGGTAGTTAATAGAAGTAATTTTCTCATAATCAATTTTTTTTGCGCTTTCTGAATAAGAATTCAAGTTAGTTGTAACTGCATAAAGACGCAACTATTCATCTGATTATTGTTTAAGAAAGACAAAAATATTACGCTTTATTGATAGGAGGTGCTATCCAAAGAGCACACATGAATTTTGCAATTTTGAGCAGAAAAAGTTATTTTTACTAAAAAAGAAAAGATATGAGTGTAGTAACCAAGAAATTTCCTCTAACTTATATAGAACTCCACAAATTAGCGGGGAATGAATTAGTACGTTTTCCAGCTACGTTTGATGAGTATTGGACACTCTTAAAAGAAGCCGAATTTAGAGCGGATTTTTACCAAAATGAAATCATTGCTATGAGTTATGAAAACGAAACACACGCCGATATTGTAACAGAAATTCTCCATATTTTAAAGCGAATTTTCCCTAAAAAATTAAAAAAACATACCGTATTTAACCCCAATCGTCCTGTCTATGTAAACGATTGTAAAAATCATTCGATTTTTAATCCTGATGGTTCAGTCGTGCCAAGACCAGCTCAATTATATGAATATTCAAAAGGGATGAATGCTTCAGTTAATCCGATTTTATTATTTGAAGTGCTATCTCCATCTACTCGATCTTATGATTTTGGAACTAAACTTCCATGCTATAAGGATATAGCTTCTCTACAAACAATTTTATATGTAGAAGCTTTTGAGCCAAAAGTGATAGTGATGAAGCGCTTGAGTGCTAATGAATGGAAAGAAACTGTTTATACGAAAGAAGAAGATACATTTGAAGTAGAGAACAAAGCAATTTCTTTAAAAGAAATTTATTTTGATATTCATTTTTGACAAGAATGTATCAGATATCAGGCGAGTTAAGAATACGACTAGCCTGATACCTGTTACCAGCAACCTAATATCATTTTATCCTTCCACCAAAGTTCCAATCGCCTCTCCTCGAATAATTCGCATCAAATTATCTCTTTTGTTAATGTCAAAAACAACAATTGGTAGATTATTTTCTTTACACATGGTAAATGCTGTCATATCCATCACACTATATCCCGCACTAATCACTTTGGCAAAACTCAATTTATCAAATTTTTCTGCCGTAGGATCTTTTTCTGGATCAGCAGAATAAATACCATCTACTCTTGTACCTTTTAGGATCACATCCGCATTAATTTCGTTTGCTCTTAATGCTGCCGCAGAATCCGTTGTAAAATAAGGACTACCTGTTCCTGCCGAGAAAATAACGACTCTGCCTTTTTCGACGTGACGAATAGCTCTACGTCTAATATAAGGTTCTGCTATTTGTTCCATTTTAATGGCAGTAATCAATCGGGTAAAAACACCTTGTTGTTCCAAGGCACTTTGCAAAGCCATGCCATTAATAACTGTTGCCATCATACCCATATAGTCTCCTTGTACTCGTTCTATTCCTGAAGATTTGGCTTGTAACCCTCTAAAAATATTACCACCGCCAATAACAACTGCGACTTCTACCCCTGCTTCTTGTACTTCCTTAATTAAAATGGCATAATGCCTTAATACATCTGCGGAGATACCAAAGGCTTGATCTCCCATTAAAGACTCTCCACTTAATTTTAATAAAACCCTTTTATATTTTAAAGACATAGTCTATGGAAATGAGTAAATGAATAAATTAATAAATGGGTAAATGAGTCATGAAATCGTCACAAGATAGTGTTATCGTTCCAGTTGATAACGAAACAATTATTCGTTTTCATATTCAATTATTTACTCATTTAATGCCAATTAAAAATTGGCAAAAAAAAAGCGAATCATTCAAAAGAATAATCCGCTTTTTTTATTTTGCTACTTTATTTAAGCACTACATGCTTAAAATCGGTAACGGTTAATTTCTTATCTATACTTTGTAGATACTGAGTAATTGTTTCCTTACTAGTACTTTTTACATAAATTTGATTCAATAAAGTTTTCTCTTTATAGAACTTATTTAATCTACCTGTAGCAATTCTATCTAACATCGCTTCTGGCTTACCTTCTTGCTTAGCTTGCTCTCTACCAATCTCAATTTCTTTTTCTACAACTGAAGCATCTACACCATCTTTGTCTAAAGCGATTGGGTGCATAGCTGCTACCTGCATAGCCACATTCTTTCCAGGTTCAATTAAATTGGGCCCTTCTAAGTTTAAAGAAACCAATACTCCTGCACGGTAACCAGCGTGAATGTAAGGAATTACTTGACCTTCACCAGCAGCCGTTACAATTTTTCCATACTTGCTGATTTCTAACTTCTCTCCGATTACACCGACTTGTTCTATTATCTTTTCTGCAACACTTAATTCACTACCTTCATATGGTAAAGCCAAGAAATCTTCTAAAGTATCAGGCAACTTTTTCAACGCCAATTCAGCAAAAGATTTTGCTAAGGCAATAAAACCATCTCCTTTAGCCACAAAATCAGTTTCACAACCTAATTTCATGATGATGCCATTATTTCTATTAGCAGAAGTTAGAGCAATGACAGCTCCTTCTGATGCATCTCTATCTGCACGCTTACCAGCTAGTTTTTGGCCTTTCTTTCTCAATAAATCAATGGCCTTATCTGTATCTCCTTCCGCCTCTACTAATGCCTTTTTACAATCCATGAAACCTGCACCCGTTAAATCGCGCAGTTTTTTTACGTCTAGAGCAGAAATCTTCATTATTTTTTAAGATTAATTTGTTATTAGAATAATTTGTTAAATAATTGGTAAATATTGATACCGAATACCTTGTAAGATGTTACTTTAAACGAATCAATAATGCTTATTCAATTATTAAACCTGTCGCATAGAAAGTGCTTCCAGACCTTTAAGTTCTGGAAGCACTACTGATTATTTAGAATAGTATTGCTTGATTAAGCAGCCGCTCCTTCTTTTTTCTTCCCTGATTTTGAATTTTGCCTTTCGTTTAATCCTTCTTGGATGCAAGCAACCATATAATCTGTAATCATTTTTACAGATTTAGAAGCATCATCATTCGCTGGAATGGCAAAATCTACTTGATTAGGGTCAGAATTAGTATCAACCATACCAAAAGTCTTCAAGCCTAATTTATGAGATTCTTTTACTGCAATATGCTCATGCTCAATATCCACAATAAATAAAGCAGAAGGCAAACGGTTTAAGTTAGCGATACCACCTAATACTTTATCCATCTTATCTCGCTCTCTTGTCAAAGTTAAACGCTCCTTCTTCGTTACGCTTAATTTTGCATCAGACAACATAGAGTTGATGTTCTGCATTTTCTTCACAGACTTACGGATAGTAGAAAAGTTTGTCATCATTCCTCCTAACCATCTGTCTGTTACATAAGGCATATTTACACTCTTTGCAGCATCTGCTACAATTCCCCTAGCTTGTTTCTTAGTGGCAACAAACATGATTTTTTTGCCCGCTTTAGCCATAGCTTTAGCTGCTTTCCCAGCTTCTTCCATTGCCTCAAGCGTGCGATTAATATCTATGATATGAATTCCTTTTCTTTCCATGAAAATGTAAGGAAGCATCTTTGGATTCCATTTACGCTTCAAGTGACCGAAGTGAACACCTGCGTCCAAAAGTTCCTTATAAGTTGGCGTCTTCATATTTTTAATTGTTAGATTGTTGAATTGTTATATGGTTATATTGTTTTATTGCCAAATACACGTCTTGCACAACAATCAAGCAATAAAACAATAAAACAATTTTTTAATAAAATTAACGCTTTGAGAACTGGAAGCTCTTTCTTGCTTTTGGCTTACCGTATTTCTT
>CAZXYA010000024.1:0-34073 GCA_964644655.1 uncultured Saprospiraceae bacterium
GTAGGCATATTTAGTAAAATAAGCTTAAATGGTGGGCGATACTTTGAAAGTATCGCCCAACATTTAATTTTATGACTAGGATTTCCTTAACGAATAGCAAGCATTTTTTAGGGTGGTTTTAAATGGGTAAGACAGCATCAAATTTAATTAAAGAAGCAAGTCTACTATTTTGATTGTTTCTCCGACAATTGACAACCAATAACCAAATATTCGCCACTAATAGACCATAAAACCATTTTTGTCTAAAAAGCCCTCATCGAATTATAAAAAATCAAATTTCTTTCCTATACTGCACCAATATTTTAATTAATAGCAAAACCAACAATAAAACATGCAACTAATCATTGAAAATTTATCTAAGACTTACCCAAATGGGACCAAAGCATTAGATGGTGTGAATTTGACCATTGATAAAGGAATGTTTGGTTTATTAGGCCCAAATGGTGCAGGTAAATCAACCTTAATGCGGACCATTTCTACCTTACAAGAACCAGATGCTGGAAGTGCTCAAATTGGGGAGATTAATATTTTAGAGGCACCAATGGCACTCAGGAAAATATTGGGTTATTTGCCTCAATCTTTTGGGGTCTATCCTAAAATGACCGCTAATAAATTACTCCATTATTTTGCCGCTTTAAAAGGAATTGCTTCCAAAAAGGAACGATCAACGATGGTTGATTATGTATTGGACATTACCAATTTGGCCAAAGTTAAAAATAGAGAAGTAGCGCGTTATTCTGGTGGTATGCGCCAACGATTTGGTATTGCCCAATTATTACTGAACAAACCAGAATTAATCATCGTAGATGAGCCAACTGCTGGCCTAGACCCTGCGGAAAGACATCGTTTTTTGAACGTGTTAAGAGCTTTAGGGAAAGACCATATCGTATTGTTTTCTACGCATATTGTAGACGATGTAAAAGATCTTTGTACAGATATGGCGATTATGAATAACGGACGTATTTTACTCAATGAATCTCCTCAAGAAGCCGTTAGCAAATTGGTGGGAAAAGTTTGGGAAAAGACGATTAATCCAGAAGAACTAGAAAGTCATGAAGCAGCCCACCAAGTTATTTCTTCTAATTTTAGACAAAATAACCAGTTGAATATCAGAGTTTTAAGTGCAGCACAACCGAGTGAAGCTTTCCAAGCAACTGAAGTAGAATTGGAGGATGTCTATTTCTCTTTATTGAATAATTTGACGGCGTAATTATTGATTTGCTAAATTGCCAAAATTTAGTAATTCTCAATCCTTTTCAGGCACAAAATTTACTAAATCTTAGAGATTTAGCAAATTGGGTGTTAACATCTAGACCAACCAAAAAATGATAAAACATATATTTAAATTCGAGCTTGACTATTGGTTTAACCGTTGGCAATTTTATGTTTACATGGCAATTGCCTTTGCAACAGGCTATCTTACAATGGTAGCTTCAGGTGGGCTTTTTGATAGCAATACCGCTACTGTTAGTTCTGCTACATGGATTAATGCTCCTAGTAGCATTTTCGGTTTAATCGCTAGTTTTTCTTCCTTTTTATATTTTTTTCTACCCGCTATTTTTGGCACCTCCATCAGCAAAGATTTTACGAGTGAAACTCATCATGTTTTATATTCCTATCCTTTTACCAAATATGATTATTTTTTTGGTAAATTTTTAGGTGCTTTAGTGATAGCCTTGATTGTTTTTTCCTTTGTAGGCATTGGTGTGTTTAGCGGGGTGATAACCCCAGGTATGAATCAAGAATTATTAGGACCTAATAGTTTTATGCCTTATTTAAAGACTTATGGTTTATATGTCTTTCCCAATATTTTAATTTTTGGTGCCATTGTATTCATTGTTGTAAGTGCTACTAGAAATATAACCTTAGGCTATTTAATTGTCATTATTCTTTTATTTCAAGATATGTTAACGGGTCAGGTTTTTGATGAAATGGATAATAAATTCTGGGGTGCATTATTAGACCCTTTTGGATTTAGAGCAAATATGTTTTATGCAGAATATTGGACGGTAGAAGAACAGAATGTCAATCCTATTCCATCAGAAGGTTATGTATTATTAAATCGAGCGTTTTGGTTAGCTATTGGAGGAATCATTTTGGGCTTGTTTTATCGATATTTCCAATTGTCTCAATCTGCCTTTACCTTTTTCAAAAGTAAGGATAGTGAAGCTACCGCAATGGACACCCAAAAACATGGTCGTCCTCTATTAAGTGTGAATTTACCAACTATTAATTTTGCCAATAATTTAGGCTTTAATCTGCGGAATATCTTCAGTTTTGCTTGGATGCATTTAAATTATATTGTCCGAAATACCGCCTTTATTATTTTTGCTTTGCTAGGCATTGTATTTTTATTTACGCTTTTGGCTTTTGCAGGGCAAATATTAAATACCGAAACATTACCATTGACCGAGCAAATATTGAATTATGGAAGTGTCACTTACCTTTTTATTCTAATTCTAACCTTCTTGTTTTCTGGTTTTTTACTGCATCGAGAAAAAGAAGTTAAAATTGACCAATTAGTCGATGCTACTCAAAGTCAAAATTTTGTACATTTAGCAGCGAAGTTTCTAGCCGTAGTAGCTATGCAAGCCATTTTGTTATTACTTGTTATGGTAGCTGGTATTGCTTATCAATTATACAAGGGATTTTATGATATTAATATAGGCTTATACCTTTTTGATTTAATTGCTATTAGATTGTGGTTTTTCCTTCCTTGGGCTGCTTTAGCCTTTCTAATCCATCATTTTGTTCCCAATAAATATGTAGGTTTCATTATTTTATTAGGTCTTTTTATCGGTATCCCATTTTTGAGTAGAATTGGGTTGGAACAAAGTATGTTTAGATTTAATCAAGGTAGTAGCATAGTTAGTTATTCTGCCTTGGATGGATATGGTACTCGGTTTAATCGCTTTATTGCCTATCGAAGTTATTGGTTT
The DNA here is from genome assembly GCA_964644655.1 of uncultured Saprospiraceae bacterium. GTDB lineage: Bacteria > Bacteroidota > Bacteroidia > Chitinophagales > Saprospiraceae > JAFMDF01. The sequence continues at coordinate 2,940 of CAZXYA010000024.1, forward strand.
TTACTAGGCTTGGTCTTCCTGTTTATCACTAGTTTAATTTGGCGAAGAGGCTATACATTTACCATTGGAGAGCGATTGGCTAAAGCTAAAAAACGAATGAGTTGGCAATTGGGTAGTGGCTTACTCGTAAGCTTACTTGCCTTCTTATCAATGGGCTTTTTTATTTATAATGAGAATAATGTTAAAAATAAGTTCTTTACTTCCAAAGAACGAGAACAACAAACAGTAGACTGGGAGAAAAAATATAAAAAGTTTGAAAAAACACCTAATCCAAGAATTACGGCAGTTAATGTCAACATGAATTTAGTGCCAGAAAATCAAACGTTCACCGCCGATGGGATTTATACGCTTGTCAATAAGACCAATAAAAATATTGATACTTTATTGCTCAATTATACCAGCCATCTTTATGAATTTGAATTTGAAAGAGCAACTGCATTAGTCTCAAAAGACGAAGACTTAAATTTTTCGATCTATGAATTAAGCCAACCTTTACCACCTGGCGATACCATGCACTTTAGTTTTAAAATGGAGAGTCGGCCAAATACTGCCTTTAGGGTAAATTCCAATGTGCAACTTAATGGTACGTTCCTCAACAATCGCATTTTTCCTTCTTTTGGATATGATGCTAATGGAGAATTATCTGATGATAAAGTTCGAAGAAAATACGACTTGCCCCCCAAAGAAAGAATGGCACATCCGACGGATACTGCCGCTTTAGCTAATACCTATATTTCAGGCGATGCTGATTGGATTGATTTTGAAACAACGGTTAGTACTGCACCAGACCAAATCGCCATTGCCCCAGGGTATTTACAAAAAGAATGGGAAGAAAATGGAAGAAAATATTTCCATTATAAAATGGATTCCAAGATGCTTAATTTTTATAATTTTGCATCGGGAAAATATGCAGTAAAAAAGGATAAATGGAAAGATATAAATATCGAGATTTATTACCACGAAACCCATACCTATAACCTTGACCGATTTGTGAAAGGCTTGAAAAAAGGCTTTGATTATTTTACAAAAAATTTCAGCCCTTACCAGCATAAGCAAGTACGAATTATTGAATTCCCTGCTTATAATGGCACTTTTGCTCAATCGTTTGCCAATACTATTCCTTTCTCAGAATCTTTTGGTTTTATCGCAAGTGTAGACGAATCCGAAGAAGGTGGAGTCGATTATCCTTTTAGTGTAACTGCACACGAATTAGCACATCAATGGTGGGCGCATCAAGTAATCGGGGCGAATGTCCAAGGCGCTACCTTAATGTCTGAAAGTTTATCTGAATACAGTTCCTTAAAAGTATTGGAAAAAGAATACGGTGCAGATAAAATGCGCATTTTCTTAAAAGATGCTTTAGATGGATATTTATTAGGTAGGACTGTTGAACAGAAGAAAGAAAAAGCCCTAATGTATAATGAAAACCAACAGTATATTCATTATCAAAAAGGGTCTTTGGTCTTATACGCTATGAGTGATTATTTGGGTGAAGATAAATTTAACGGAATTCTTAGTAGCTACATTGATAGCGTTGGTTTCCAAGAAGCCCCTTATACCACTTCCTTAGAATTTGTAGGCATGATTGAAGCCGCTACACCAGATTCGCTAAAATATCTGATAAAAGATATGTTTGAAACCATTACTTTGTATAATAATAAAGTGATGAAAACGGAGATGGAAGCAATGGACAACGGCAAATATAAAGTGACCATTGATTATCATGCTAGAAAATATCGTACTAATGAAAAGGGAAAAAGGGTCTATGCAGATGAAGGGATGAAAGGATATTTTGAATTAAACGAAAAGCAAGATACGGTAAAATCGCTTCCATTAGCAGATTATATTGAAATTGGTGTTTTTGGAGAAGAGGATAAAGAACTCTATTTACAAAAACATAAAATTTCAAACATATTTGGAACCCTTGAGATCATTGTGGATGAAAAACCAGAAGAGGTGGGTATTGACCCTTATAATAAGTTGATTGATACGCAGGGGGATGATAATCGGCGGAAGTTATGATTTATAGGGCGACTGTCTCCCACAGTCGCCCTATAAAAAACTACCCTTTCACATCCTCCTTATACTTCTCATATCCAAAAACCTCATCCAAAGACAATTTATTAACTGCTCCATACTTACTCAAAGCTTGGAAGTTCATTTTTTCTTCATCACCTACTACGGCAATATTGAATTTCTTGTCTTTAGTATATTTCGCATTTTAATAAATCAACCAAAGCATCTAATGCTTCTTCTTGTTTATCAGCTTGTGTCCCCAAATAAGCAGTCAAATAATCATGTTCTTCTGCTTTAGCCCCTACATTATATCGAGAAAAGACAGAGTACGCCAAACCTCTAGATTCTCTAATTTCTTGGAATTTCAGGAGTAAGTAATAAATCAAAAGAAATTTAAACTTTCTAAACTTTCAGAAAATTTTGAAGTTTATATTGTAAGTTTCTTTTTAAATCAAAAAATAAGGTATTTTTGCAGAGAAGGTGTTTGTAGCATGAATTTAGTTTTATCACCAATCAAAAAGATAATAAAATGAGTCAAGTAATTAAACCATATCAAGCAGAGGGCAGTAAAAAAGAACAGGTCGGAAAGATGTTTGATAATATTGCTCCTTATTACGATTTTCTAAATCGCCTGTTAACCTTACGAATAGATGTTTTATGGCGACGAAAGGCAATTGGTGCCATCAAAAACCGAGCGGCTAAACATATATTGGATGTTGCTACCGGCACCGCAGATTTAACGGTGGAAATCAATAGACAATTAAAGCCCGAGCAAATTATTGGCATGGATTTATCTAAAGAGATGTTGGAAGTTGGTCGAAAAAAAATTGCTAAAAGAGGTTTAGAAAAATTAGTGAGACTAGATCAAGGAGATAGTGAAAATTTAGCCTATGAAGATAATAGTTTTGATGTTGCTACTGCTGCCTTTGGTGTCCGAAATTTTGAAAATCTAAAAGCTGGTTTGGCAGAAATGCATCGAGTTTTGAAAACTAATGGACAAATAGTGGTATTAGAATTCTCCCGTCCCACAATATTTCCCTTCAAACAGTTGTTTAATTTATATTTTAAATATATACTTCCGCAGATTGGAAAAGTAACTTCTAAAGATCCTAAAGCGTATCAATATCTTTATGAATCTGTACAAGCTTTTCCTGACGGGGAAGATTTTTTAGCTGTACTAAGAGAAGTTGGATTTAACTCAAATCAATGCAAGAAATTAAGTTTAGGAATTTGCTCTATTTATACGGGTTTCAAATAGGTAAATTAGGTATCAGATGTCAGGTGTCAGGTATCAGGTGTTCACTAAGCGGCCTATTGATGCTTCTTGGCCTTATTTTTATCTTCCCAAGTGGAGAAATAGCAGCGCAGAATGCCAGAGGAAATTATAACTTCTTAGATTTCCAACAAAAGCCTTATTATTTTGGGATTACGCTTGGTTTTAATCGAGCTAATTATAAGGTTTTCTACTCAAAAACATTTATCAATAATCCAACTTTTGAAACCGCTGAATCTGTTAGTGGACCAGGATTCAATTTAGGGATTGTTACAAATTTAAAAATTGGTCAATATTTTGATTTTAGATTTTTACCAACGCTATCCTTTGCAGAAAAACGCTTGGAATTTACCCCAGGTAATAATCCCGATGATCCATCTATCCCAATTAGCGACCCTAATGAGTCTGTAATAGTAGAATTGCCCTTTCATGTGCGGTATAAATCAGCCCCCTATAAAGATATGCGATTATTTGTGATTGCAGGTGTAAAATATGGATTTGACGTAGCGAGTGATTCTAAGGCAAGACAAGCAGATACAAAAGTTAAAATTGCCCCTACAGATTTTGCTGGAGAAATTGGGGTGGGCATTCAGTTTTTCTTCCCTTATTTCATTTTCTCTCCTGAGTTAAAAATGTCACAAGGTCTAGGTAATACCTTAATTTTTGATGAAAATTTAATCCAATCCACCATAATTGAAAAGGTTTTGTCAAGAACCTTTACCTTATCCCTACATTTTGAAGGGTAATTTTCTTGAGGGTATGAGGTAATGAGGAAAAGAGGTTATGAGTCATTAAGTAGTCAGACAAATTTAAGTTAACAACTTTATGTGTTTTCACTACAACTTGTCCAGATGATTATCGTGGATAGTCATAGAGTAAAAATATATAGTAAACATAGTTTTACAAATAAGAATCAACTATTTATTTAGTGAGTAAAACTATATGCATGAAAATACTATTGTGGCTATGTGGCAAAAAATGTTATATTATTTTTGTCATAGTACTTACAGTACATTAGTAACTCATAACCTCTTTTCCTCATTACCTTTTTAACCCATTAGCCAATTTTATCTTTTCTACAATAGTCTGCGCATGTTTCAACTTGGATTCCATCGTCCAACCAGCGATATGAGGGGATAGCACGACCCTATCTGACTGAATTAAATATTGAAAAGGTTTTGGTAATGCTTCACCTTTAAATGCCTCAAAAGATTGTTCTTCATATTCTAGTACATCTAAACCTGCTCCTAATACCTTCCCTTTCCTCATTGCTTTCACCAAATCTTTAGTATTTAACACCAAGCCTCTAGCAGTATTAATTACATAAATAGGTTTCTTAAATTTTTTCAAAAAAGCTTTGTCTATATAATAATGATTCGCTGCATCATAAGGAATATGGACACTAATAATATCACTTTCACGATATAAAGTTTTTAGTGAAACTTCCTTTGCATATTTTTTGCTAAATCCTTTTTTGTATTTATCATAAGCCATTACTTTAGCACCAAAACCTAACAAGCGTTTTGCCATTGCTTTCCCCATATTACCAAAGCCAATAATCCCTACTGTTTTACCTTTAATTTCTATCCCTCGATTGGGTTCTCGATTCCATTGACCAGCCCGAATTTCTCGATCTCCTTTTGACAAGTTATTTAACAAACAAAGTAATAAACCCATGCTATGTTCCCCAACGGCATCTCGACTTCCTTCAGGCGATAAAATAATTTCTATGCTTTTCTTTTTCGCATACGCCACATTAACATGTTCAAAGCCCACTCCTACCCTAGCCAAGAATCTCAAATTGGTTGCTTTCTTAAAAAAGGTTTTATCTGCTCTGAAACGACTTTTCATAACCACTCCATAAAATGGAGCGATACGTTCTTCAATTTCTGCTTTTGAAGAAGTATAATCAAATACTACCTCAAAGCCTAATTTGATCAAGGCCTTTGGTAAATAAGGATGGATTCCCCTATTGGTTAATAATATTTTTTTTGTCATTAATTACTTTTCTTTTTTGAATGATTGGCTTAAATAATAGCCAATCGTTATAAAAAGAGCGCCTAATAGAACTGGTAGAAACCATGAACTCAGCCCATTTCCTTCCCCTTCTACTGCTTGGATAATACCATAGGTAATATAGGCAAAAGCAATGACAATAATTACCGCTATTATCTTTACCAGCCTCGCAGCAATCTGATATTGATCGGCAGCATTATTAGCTGTTATTTTGACCGAATAATTAAAGTAGTGTGGCATCGTTGCCAACCATCTTAAAAGAGCAGTCAATAATATCCCAATAATTGGTAAGATCCAGATTTCTGCTTTTGAGCCATATCTATCTGGTGTTCCATCTATTCTAAAATGAATCGGAATTTCAGCAGGTAAATTTCCATACTTCAATAGTGGATACCCTACTAAAAAAAGGCCAAAAAAAACAGTAATACTCAATAGATAGTTATCCAAATCATCTGGTGGTAATTCTATTTTCGGTTGTGCCATAATTCAATTATTTAAGAGCTTGATTAAGCTCCACACTATGGGTAATATTTACCGTTTTTTCTAGCATTTTAGAAACTGAACAATATTGCTCCATTGACAATTGAACAGCTCTCTGCCCTTTACTTTCTGAAATTTTTCCAGTTAGTATAAAATGAATGTGAATATCTGTAAATACTGCTGGTACTTGCCCTTCAGCTCGTTTTCCTTCAACGATCACTTTAATATCATCCAGTTGTTGTCGTTGTTTTTTAAGGATCATCACCACATCTATAGAGCTACAACTTGCTATGGCAGATAGGACCATTTCCATAGGTCGCATAGCTTTATTCCCCCCGCCAATAGCTGGAGAACCATCTGATTCGACGGTTAATCCATCCTGATTGCTAGAAATAAAATGGAAAGCGTCATCTGTTCTGTGTAATTCGATTTTCATATTTTAAAAAGTATAAAGGTATAGAGATACAGAGATACAAAGAACTAGGCTTGATCACCTTTATACCTTGACATCTTTGTACCTTTATACCCCGTTTAAAAATAAATTCGTTAATAAATTTGAATATTAATCAAAAAGCTAATAGCTTTACGGCTCAATTATTACATAGTTTTTGCAAATGTAATAATCCTCTATCTTTCATACCCATATTTTTTTGGGTTTTTATAGAGAAGGGTGAAGAGAACGGGCTCTACGCAACCCTGGCAACCGGTTTCTTTCTTGAAACATCGGTGCCAAATCCCGCCAAGTTTAAACTTGCTTTGGCAAGTAATTTTGGACATATAAATTTAAACATTCATGTTTCACAAGTTTGATTATTTCCGCTGATAGGAATGTCTTGATTCAAGGCATTGCCCATCTTATTAGTTACTAAACAAAATAATTTGCTGTCAAACTATTTTGTCTTAGTTAATGTATTACATGTATTGATTGAATATAAGTTCAAACAATTATACGATTTTATTCGTATTTTTTACTAATGGAAAAATTTTAATTACTTGACTTTAAACACAATTTTGATAGATACTTATACAACTAATGCAGTAAAAATACTGAAACACCAAAAACCTTTCCCACTTGCTTGTGGTGAAGTTTTACCTAATATAGACATCGCTTATTGCACTTATGGGAAATTGAATAAGCAAAAAGATAATGTTGTTTGGATTTGCCATGCCTTGACCGCTAATGCAGATGCTCTAGATTGGTGGGATGGATTAGTTGGAACAGGAAAAATATTTGATCCAGTCAAATATTTCATTGTATGCTCCAATACGCTAGGCTCTTGCTATGGCGCAACTTGTCCTTCTAGTATTAATCCAGAAACAGGAACCGCTTATCATAAAGATTTTCCATTAATCACCATTCAAGATATTGTCAATTCTCATGATATACTTAGACAATACCTTGATATTAATGAAATAAACATTCTAGCTGGAGGATCAATGGGGGGGCAACAAGTTTTGGAATGGGCGGTAAGCAATCCAGCATTATTTAAGCATATAATCCCTATTGCTACAAATGCCAAGCATTCTCCGTGGGCCATTGCATTCAATGAATCTCAACGGATGGCTATGGAAGCAGATGCTACTTTATTTACCCATCAGCCCAATGCAGGTCACAGGGGGCTAGAAGCCGCAAGAGCCATTGCTATGCTTTCTTATCGTCATTATATCACTTATGATAAAAGTCAGCAAGATGAAAATGGTCATCTAGAGCATTTCAAGGCTGCTTCCTATCAGAAATATCAAGGTTTGAAATTACGAAAACGATTTGAACCACTAGCCTATTATACTTTATCCAAAGCGATGGACTCTCAGGATGTCGGAAGAGGTAGAGGCGGTCTCCAAGAAGCATTAAAACAAATTGAAGCAAAAACTTTAGTCATTTCTTTAGATACAGATATACTATTCCCTCCTTCTGAGCAAAAATTTATTGCTGAGCATATTAAAGGAGCAAATTATAAAATAATAAAATCTCAGCATGGTCATGATGGGTTTCTAATTGAATACAAACAACTAGAACAGCTTATTGGTAATTTTTTAAAAGAGCACTAAAATAATAGACTTTATTCTAAAAAATTTAGTACTTCCAGAACTTAGAGTTCTGGAAGCACTCTCTTTACGATTTTTTAAAAGAGCATTAAAAATAAAACTAATGAAAAAATTTGAAACACAAGCCATTCGAACACAAGTGAAAAGAAGTCATAATAGAGAACATAGTGTTCCGACCTATATGACTTCAAGTTTTATGTTTGATGATGCCGAACACATGAGAGCAATGTTTGCAGGCGAAGCAGAAGGCAACATCTATTCAAGGTATTCTAATCCAAATACCGACGAATTAGTCCAAAAAATTTGTTTGATGGAAGGCGCAGAAGCTGGCTTTACAACTGCTTCTGGAATGTCTGCGGTATTCAATAGTATCGTTCCTTTTCTAAAATCAGGAGACCATGTAATTGCATCAAGAGCAGTTTTTGGATCTACTCACCAAATTTTAACGCAAATTTTGCCAAGGTGGAATATCACCTTTACTTATGTAGAACCTGATGAGGTAGCAAGTTGGGAAAAGGCAGTACAAGATAATACAAAAATGTTGATTTTAGAAACGCCTTCTAATCCAGGCTTGGCTTTAATTGACTTAGAAGCGGCAGGGATTTTTGCTAAAAAACATGATTTAATTTATTGTGTAGATAACTGTTTTGCCACTCCTTACTTGCAAAAGCCTATCAAATATGGCGCAGATGTAGTTTGTCATTCTGCCACTAAATGGATGGACGGGCAAGGTCGGGTCTTAGGTGGAATTATTGTGGGCAGAGCGGACCTCATGGAAAAAATAAAAGTGTTCATTCGACATTCTGGCCCCGCTATGTCCCCATTTAATGCTTGGATGATTTCTAAAAGTCTAGAAACACTAGCAGTTAGAATGGATAGACATTGCTGTAATGCAAAAAGAGTAGCTCAATTTTTTGATAAAAATGAAGAAATTGAACGAGTACTTTATCCTCATCACCCCTCCCACCCTCAATATAAATTAGCTAGAAAACAAATGGCACAAGGTGGTGGTATTGTCACTTTTGAAGTAGTAGGTGGATATGAAAGAGCCAAAGCTTTTATTGATCAAATTAAGATGATTTCATTATCTTCTAATTTAGGGGATGCTCGATCTATTGTTACGCATCCAGCATCGACCACTCACTCTAAGTTATCGGAAGCAGAACGATTTTCTGTTGGTATCACGCCTGGCATGATTCGATTATCGGTAGGTCTAGAACATATAGACGATATTATAGAGGATTTGGCACAAGCACTTGAAAATTCCAAAAAATTAACCTTTAAGCAAACAGAGGTATCTTTAGCTGAATTGTAAAACCGATATGCTAAATTTTATACATTTTTAAGAGACAGTCCTTTAATTATCTTTAAAGACCAAAAGATTAAATTTAAAAAGCTACCCATAAATAAGGTAAGGCCCCAAGTATCTAAATGATTTAAAGGATGTAAAAAGTATTTGGGCAATAGTTTCAATAATTGAAGTGGTTCTACAAAAAGATCCCAACTATTTAGCATTAAAAATCGACCTAAATAAATACCAAATGCGGCTAAGAAAAGTAAGAAGGTAGATAGACAAAAAACCATCCATTTCGGAAAATGTAATTGAAAAAATCTTTCAAAATCCATTAAACTTAAAAAACCAAAAAGTAAACCAGTCCAGGAAAAAGCTAAAATAAAAATCAAATCAAACCAAATGGGCATTTGAGAATCTTCTCGTAGATGAATTAAATCGGTTAGAATATAAGGAGCATTAGGAAAAAATATAATCCAAAGTCCAAAAAAAAGAGATAATATAATTTTATTATTTTGCAAGGTAGGTCTAAAGGTTAAAAAATTACTTAATAACCAAGGAATTGCCGCTAAAAACAAATTCCAATTTAGAAAAAGAAATTGCCAAGTTCTTCCAGAATAATAATAACGAAAAACAGAAGCTCCCATACAAAAAAGACAAAGAATTCCTAAAATTAAAGTCTGCCCTACTTTATTGCTATTTCTTAGTTGTTTGAACATTAAAATTATTAATATCTGTTTAGTAGAAAATAAGATGGGTTGACCGCCAGAATGAAGAAGCAAAAGGCATCATTCGAAAATACAGACATATCTATTGACTCAAGCCTTTGTTCCTTGCCCTACGCCCTTTGCTAGACAAAAGACTGATAATTTAGTAAGCTTCTCCTGTAAAAGGGCTAATTCTAGCAATTGGGTTTCCCGCAATTCTCCGCCAACTATTCACCTGTCCAATATGGGTCAATGTATCTGCTAAAGGGCCATTAATTAAATACCAAAAGGAAAAATGTTTATCCACTCGCTTCAGATAAACACTCGCTTTTTCTATTTCGGTAGGAGATAAATCACTTAAATATTGACTAAAAATTTGACAAAGGTGTAATGTTTCTCCTCTTAATAAGTCAAAATTTTCCGTCTCTTCTATAGCCGTATATGGTAATTCAAAGGCGCTACTTGTCCAATTAATCAACTGATAAATATGTTGTAATAATTCCATCATATTTCGACTTTCTGGCGTTGATCGAAAGTTAATTTCATTAGCTGTTAGTCCTTCTGTGGCAATAGAATAGCGAAAACCTATACCATCTACTAATCGAGCCAGTAATTTCCCTGCTGACAACTCATTAGGAGGTGTAGGTAAAGATTGATACGGTATCATCATCATTTAAATTTATCGAACAAAAATAAGGTATATTTCTTTCTTCCGCTAAAAAAGGCTGATACAAAACATTACGAGAATACTAAATCTATTTTTTCTCAAAGAACTACAATTATCTTCAAAAAATAGCTCTTGAGTTTTCACAAAAAACATAAAAAAATCCAGAAATAAGCATTAAAAAATCTACTAGTTAAGTATTTGTTAAGACAGTCATCATTTACAAAATGATAAAAATTATATTTGTAATGAACTTATTATCAGAAAAATACTTATTCTGTAAAATTTAAAACTGAGTGGGCTTTCAAAAAATAGCCATAAATGTCGTAGCTGTTATAATTCTGTGATATTTATGGCATCAAACTGTAACTAAAGCTTCATTCTTCTGTGATTCCCTTGCTCTCCTATTGGAATATCTTTGTCATATAAAATTTATAAACCCTTTTATTAACAGAAGGCGAAATAAAATAATTAGTTAGCTATTATTATTTTATTAATTTATTTTGCTTTAATAAAATCCAATTTATGAACGCGAGTATTGCAATAGAAAAATTAGGAAATCGCAGAACAGGACCATTTAGTTTAAATACCTTATTTACCGATTTCCCAGAAAGAACAGCTACTAAAGGAACCGCTCTAGTAAAACGGAATCACTCTCTAGGTTATGTATTCTACTTAGTAGAAGGCATGGTAAAAACCCTAAGTTATTACCCTGAAAAAAATAAGGAACTCGTCAATGGTTATTTTACTGCTGGAGATATTATGAATCTTGAGGTGTGGCAAAAAAATAACATAGAGTCAACTACTTTAAAAGTAACTTCTCCTAAAGCAATTTATAAAGTAATTCCTGTAGGAGAATTCCGAGAAATGGTGCTACAAAATCAAGGGTTAAACCAATTGGTTTTAACTACTTTATTAAATAAAATGAATAAAAATAATGATCGGCTTCATCGCTTGTTATTATACAAATCTAGACAAAGAGTCGTACAATTTTTAGTAGATTATGTCGGCGAAGTGGGGCAAAGAGTAGGTTATGAGCATGTTATAAAAAAGCCTTTTACACATGAAGAGATGGGTAATCTATCTGATACTAGTCGCCAAACCGTAACGACGGTATTAAATGAATTAAAAACAGCTAATCTAATTCATTTCACTCGAAGATATATTGTAATTCGGAATTTGAATTTATTGGCAGAAGAAGCGAAGAAAGAAGGATAGATAATGTCTATAAATGAAGAAAGCCCCGGTTTTAAACCGGAGCCAGAACAACTTGACATTCTTCAAAGATTACAAGAAGAAAAACGGGTATCATATTATAAAAGTTTCGATATGTTTTAAATTTCTTTGAGTTTTTTTTTTAAAAGCCTATTTTTGCAAAGTAAAATTAGTTTTCTGACCTATTTTAATTTAAAACAAAAGGGCTTGATTAAGGAAATAGTATTAAAAATATTACCAAAACATATTGATAATCAGACTTTTATCTTTGAACGAATCGTCAAGAAAGTTCGGTGGCACAAAGAATCAATTAAAGATTGGCAAATTGTCAAGCGCTCCATTGATGCGCGTGGGTATCAGCCATACTTTTTATTAAAAATCTTGGTTACAAAAGAGAAAGCGCTTCCAAAAAATGCAGCAATTATAACCCAATTCTCAGATATATCTGAAAAGAAATCTGCGATTATAGTAGGTGCCGGTCCTGCGGGCTATTTTGCTGCTTTGGAATTGATTGAATTAGGTGTCAAACCTATTATTTTTGATAGAGGCAAAGATGTCAGAGCTAGAAGAAGAGATTTAAGGGCAATACAACAATTTGGTCAAGTAAATCCACACTCTAATTATTGTTTTGGAGAAGGGGGAGCTGGCACTTATTCTGATGGGAAACTATATACTCGTTCCCATAAAAGGGGCAAAATATCTAAAGCGCTACAACTATTGGTAGAACATGGAGCAGCTACTGATATTTTAGTAGATGCCCATCCCCATATTGGATCTAATAAATTGCCCAAAATTGTAGCCAGCATTAGGGAAACTATATTACAATTTGGTGGTGAAATTCATTTTAATAGTTTCGTTACAGATTTGATTATCCAAAAAGGCAAAGCTAAAGGGGTAATAGTTAATGAAACAACCGAACATTTTGCAGATGCTATTATTTTAGCTACTGGTCATTCTGCTAGGGATATTTATAGTTTATTGGATAAAAAGAACATCCGACTTGAATTTAAACCATTTGCCTTGGGTGTTAGAATTGAACACCCCCAACCCCTCATTGATCAAATACAATACAATCAAAAAAATAGAGAAGCTAATCTTCCTGCTGCTAGTTATAAGTTAGTTTGTCAGGTGAATCAACGGGGTGTTTTCTCATTTTGCATGTGTCCTGGTGGTCTTATCGTTCCCGCAGCAACTGCACCGGGGGAAATAGTCGTCAATGGAATGTCGATGTCTCGTCGTGATTCTCCTTTTGCCAATTCTGGTACCGTTATTCAAATTAATGAAAAAGATGTCTTACCCTATCAAGAACATGGGGTATTTGCTGGCCTTGCCCTACAAAAATCCGTAGAAAAAACCTTATTTGATTTCGGAGACGGTAGCCAAAAAGCGCCTGCCCAAAGGTTGGTAGACTTTGTAAACAAAAAAGTATCAACCGACTTACCAAAAACTTCTTATATACCCGGTATTTACGCTGCACCCATGCACCAATTATTGCCCAATTTCGTATATGATCATCTACAAAAAGGGGTTCAAGAATTTGGTAGAAAAATGAAGCGATACTATACCAACGAAGCAGTTGTAGTCGGTACAGAAAGTCGAACAAGTTCCCCTATTAGAATTCCAAGAGACAAGACAACTTATATGCACGATGAGGTAGTAGGCTTATTTCCTTGTGGAGAGGGCGCTGGTTTTGCAGGAGGTATTATTTCTGCGGCCTTGGACGGGCAAAATGTAGCTAAAGCAGTTAAAAGCTTTCTTGGTTAAAGAATAGTACATTGAAAAAAATAAGTTACAATTCTGCCTCCGCTGCCTGCGGCAGCTCGGCAAAGCCACCGAGCAAAATATCAGGAAATTAATGTTACAAAGTAATAGCATCCTGAGTAATAAAAATAGGAAGTTTTTTTATTACCTTCGGCATAACATTTATTCATTTTTCTCTACCGTACGCTTTTTACTAAGTCACGCACTTGGCATCCCATCCCTTCGGGTTCAGAAGCTTACACTTCTTCATGCTTCGTGCGAGGAAAGGGGCTTTTGGGGTGAGCAATTTTTGATTTTTCGTTGAAAAACAAAAAATTGCTCACCCCAGACCCCATATTTTAGCCGCCGAAGGCTGCGTTTTTAAAAAGTGTATGGTAGAGAGATTCATTTTATCATTTACTCATTTTAAGAATATGGAAGCGTTTTTAAATTTCTTTGAAACAATGCCAAGTTGGCAAAAACTAGCTTGGATTATTATTTGCATTTCCGCTAATTGGATAGTAGAACTAGGATTTCCTTTGGTAAAATTGGAATATAAAAAATGGCAACATGCCAAAGTAAATTTCATATTCCTAGCAACAAGTGTAAGCATTAATGTACTTTTTGGGCTACTCACCCTTGGCATTTTCGCTTGGTTAGCAAGTAATCAATTTGGTTTATTACATTTAGTAGATTTACCTATCTGGGTAGAACTATTGATAGCAGTTGCCATTTTAGATTTCACCGCACAATATCTAGTCCATTATTTATTGCATAAAGTTTCTTGGATGTGGCGCTTTCACATGGTCCATCATAGTGATACGAATGTTGATGTAACGACAGCTACTCGTCATCACCCTGGGGATTATGTATTAAGAGAGGTCTTTGCTTTAATAGCCATATTAATAGCAGGTATTCCACTAGCTTTTTATTTATTCTATCGGATTTTAACCGTTTTCTTCGCTTACTTTAGTCATGCAAATATTAATATGCCATTAGCCTTAGATAAAGCCTTAAGTTACATCATTATTACACCCAATATGCATAAATTTCACCATCACTTTGAACGTCCTTGGACGGATACTAATTTCGGTAATATATTTTCTTTTTGGGATCGAATTTTCGGTACTTTGGTATATGATGACCCAACAAAAGTTGTATATGGTCTTGATGTTTTAGATGATAGTCGAGATGAGGATGTAGCTTACCAATTTAAAGTACCCTTTAACAAAGAAATTAAAACAGATTATTAAATTAACTGATAAAAATTCTATAAGACAGTAAAATCCCTTAGGTATAAATTTCCTCAAGGGATTTTTTTTATTTTCAAATATAAATCATTTTTAACTTGTTATTTTTTTTTATTCAAAAACATTATTTTACAGTTATTTATACTTTAATTATTATTTTAATATAGACTTGCTTCCCAAAGAATATTCGCTCTTTTTTTGTATTTTTATTGTTTAGCCCTTCTCTCTAAATTCTCTTCTTACCAAATTCTAAATAGAATACTCCATTTAGTAAAAGATAGCACCCAAAACATAATTTCAGGTTGTAAAAACATATATGAGTTTATATATTTGTAACAGTTTTCTCATAGTATGTTTAGTCTTCCTACACTCCTTTTCCCTTCTGGAGTGTAGGATTCTTTATTTTAGATTCAATCCTAATTTTTCACACAATTTTCAATCATTCATTACTCTCCAAATTCCTTCCCCATCATTTGCCAGACCGTCACAAACAAAGCAGCAATAATTGGCCCAATTACAAAACCAGATAAACCAAACCAAGTGATACCACCTAGGGTAGAAATCAGAATCAAATAGTCTGGCATCTTGGTATCTTGTCCCACCAAACGAGGACGTAAAATATTATCGGCTAAACCGATAACCAAAGAACCGACTACTAAAATGGCTATGGCTCGACCAACTTCTCCTTGAAAAAATAAAATGACCGCTGCTGGCAACCAGACTATCGTACTACCAATCGGTAAAAGGGATAAAAATATCATGACTACCCCCCATAACATAGCAGCAGGAATACCTACTGCCCAGAATAAAAGCCCACCAATAACCCCTTGTAAAATAGCAACTAATAAACTGCCTTTTACCGTGGCTCTTGCTACACTTTCAAAACGACGAATTAACGCCCGCTCTTTTTCATCTCCAATGGGCAAGACCCAAATAATCCCTTCAATCAATTGTTTTCCATCTCTTAAGAAAAAGAACAAACAATAAAGCATGACCACAAATTGCAAAAAGAAACCAAAAATATTCTGCGTAATAGTTAAGGCTTGACCAGCCGCCATTTTTGACCCATTGGTTATCACGTCATTTAAGGTTTCTTTCACCTTATCTAAATTTAATCCATAATCTTTTAGCGCTTCCATGTTCACAGGAATACTAGTCCGAATATCCTCAATGGTGCCTTTTAAGTCTATTTCACCAGAATTCACTTTTTCATAATAAAAAATGCTTTCGGAAACTAAAGAAGAACCAATCAATAAAAGTGGAATAATGACAATTAAAATAATAAGCATCAGCGTCAAAGCAGCTGCTAAATTTTCTCGCCCCTTCAAGCGAATCTTTAATCTATCAAAAGTCTGATGAAATAAAATGGTCAAAATAATCGCCCAAAAAATACCCATCATAAACTCGCTTATCAATCCGACAAAAGTCGCTGACACAATTAGGACTAAGACCAAAAAAAAGATATGTGGAAAGCTTTTTTGCATGTTTTTTACGGTTGTCGGTTATCAGTTGTCAGTTATCAGTTGTCAGTCTCGCCAACTGATAACCAAAACTGGCAACGCTCTATTAAGTTTGCTTTTAAATCTGAACACACAGCAATATTAGTAAAAGAAAACAAAGTCCACCAACATTCTCAAAAAATAGGACAAATTTTGCTGATTATTCTACTAAAAGGACGATATTTGCCAAGCAAAAAATTAGTGTAAAAATCCTAATTATCATTTTAAAAAAAATAGCTATTAAAAAAATATGACAAATTTACAAGTTGAAAATCTATTTTCCGTAAAAGATAAAACGGTCTTAATTACAGGTGGTTCAAGAGGAATTGGGTTGATGATTGCCTCTACCTTTGTCAAAAATGGCGCAAAAGTATATATCGCTTCTAGAAATGCAGAAGTTTGTGTGGCTGTAGAAAAAGAATTGTCAAAAATTGGTGCATGTAAAGCCATTCCAGCAGATTTGTCTACGGGAGAAGGAAGAAAAAAACTAGTCGCTGCTTTAAATGATGAATTGGATAGTTTAGACGTTTTAATCAATAATGCAGGAGCGAATTGGAGTGCGCCTTTCAAAGATTATCCAGAAATGGGTTATGACAAAGTAATGGGCATCAATGTAAAACCTGTTTTCTATTTGACCCAAGATTTATTGCCCTTATTAAAAAAAGCCGCTAGTATAGAAAATCCAACTAGAATTATCAATATCGGGTCAATTGATGGTATTCGGGTTTCTACTATTGATAACTCTGCCTATGGGATGAGTAAAGCAGCAGTACATCACTTGACCAAAATTATCTCTGTAAAAATGGCTGGAAAAGGCATTACCGTAAATGCCATTGCACCTGGACCATTTCCAAGTAAAATGACCAAGTCAATGCTAGATACTGCACAAAAAATGATTGAAAAAGCGAATCCAATGGGTCGAATTGGGCGAGCAGGAGATATGGGCGGTATTGCCGTTTTCTTAGCTTCTGATGCAGGTTCTTTTGTCAATGGTGCGATTATTCCAGTGGATGGAGGGATGCATATAGTGGCTGCCATGTGATCTAGTGACCCCGAAGGTTGAACGAACAAAAACAGTCCTCTAGGACTCTTTTTGTGAAGAGAACCGTGAAACGGTCGGGAAAGTTAACGCAGATTCAAGTGAATGAACCGCGAAAGAAGACTAAATATATTTCCCTAATGCCAATATTCCTTTTATAAAAATAAGTTTACTCATGAACTTAACAGAGTTAAATAAAGTCCGCAATCACGATTTCCATAAATACATGGGTGTAGAAAAAATTGAGGCGCAGGATGGCAAGGCTATAGTTGAGATAGAGGTCAAGGAACATGTTTTAAATCCAACGGGTGCTTTTCATGGTGGCGTAATTTATACTTTGTGTGACTTAACAGCTTTTTGTGCCTTATTAAGTCAACTCAATGAAGGAGAAATTGGAGCGACTAATCATATTAGTATTCAAGTAATGCGGGCTACCACCTTAGGGGCTATCGTGAAATTTGAAGCAAAAATTATTAAATTGGGCAAAAGATTGGCTTTTTTGGAATCCGAAGCATTTTCCAATGGCAAACTTATTGCCAAAGCCACTGTCACTAAAACGTTATTAAAATTGTAATAGATATAACTTAGGCTTTTTGCTTGAGAGGGATAAAAATCCTACTCAGGCTAGAAGCCTAAGCTACTTAAATAGTCAATAAATTTAAGATGAAAAAGAAAGTAACTATTGACATTATTTCAGACATAATATGTCCTTGGTGCTATATTGGAAAAAGTCGATTAGCTAGAGCGATTGAGCAAGTAAGTGATGACTTTGAGGTAATTACTAGGTTAAAACCTTTTCAATTATATCCAAAAGTACCAAAGGGAGGCTTACCTAAATCATCCTTTCCTGCTACTCGCAAACCAGGGGTTGGTGCCGCCTTAAAAGAAGCAGCAGCAGAAGAAAATATAATCTTCAATTATAAAAACATCAAAGTTATTCCCAATACTTTAGAAGCACATCGTTTGATGAATTTTTGCGCAGATAATAACCTTAAAAACAGGTTAGGAATGGCACTTTTTGAAAGTTATTTTGAAAAAACAGAAGATGTGGAAGACCCCTTAGTTTTGGCAAGAATTGCTAGAGATGCAGGATTAGCAAAAGATAAAATTGAACAGTTTTTGCATACCAATATCGGAGAAGAAGAAGTAACTGCGGAAATTAAAGCCTTAAAAGCAGATGGGGTTACCGCCGTACCCAGCTTTATTTTAGATGGAGATTTATTGGTCATGGGTGTTCAGCCTGTTAGTAAATGGTTGCGGTATTTTCAGCGGATTAAATAAGTCAGTTGTGGGTTATCGGTTGTCAGTTAGCAAACTATATTGAAACTGATAACCGACAGCTGCCAACAGGATGCTAACCAGTAACTAGCTCGCCAACCCTTTCACAAAATACATGTCCACCTCTCCCCTATTTTTAATCGGGATTTTTCCTCTAAATTCACAAGCAAAAGTAGACTTAATCTTGTTATAAGTAGCTGAAGAAATATTGACTTTTCCCGGTTCACTTTTAGACTCTAATCTTGCCGCTACATTTACGGTATCTCCCCACACATCATAGGCAAATTTCCTAGAGCCTACGACACCTGCTACTAATGGCCCTGTATGGATGCCTATTCTAGCTTCAAAAAAGGGTTGTCCTTTCACACTTCTTTCTACTTTTAGGCTTTCTATTTTTTCTTGAATTTCTAAAGCCGCTTTCACCATTTCTAAGGGGTTATTAGGATTTTCTTGGGGCAATCCACCTACACACATATAAGCATCTCCAATCGTCTTGATTTTTTCTAATTGGTATTTCCCTATTATTTCATCAAAGGTCTTAAAATAAAAATCTAGTTGGCGGACTAATTTTTCTGGTGATAAGGATTCTGCAATTGCGGAGAAGTTTTTAAAATCAGAAAATAAGACGGTAGCATCTTCATATTTCTTTGCTTTTGCCACCCCATTTACTTTTAATTCATTCGCCACTACTGCTGGTAAGATATTTAATAATAATTCCTCTGATTTCTTTTTCTCTTCTTCTATAATTTCGTTTTTAGCTTGCAATACGGAAAAATGTCTTTTGGTTTCAAAGTAACGCAAAAATGCGCCTACTGCTAAAAGAGCAATAATTCCAGCCAAGGCTAAAAAGTAATTCCGTTGACTTTTCTGTAAATCCAACTGGCTATTCTGCAAATCAATATGGCTTTGTTGTAAATCCAATTGGGTCGCCTGTTCCTGAACAAGTAATTCTTTTTGTTGCAAAGTCAAAGAATCTATCAGCAATTCAATTTTAAAGGAGTCCACTTGATTTTTTTGTAGGGCAATCACTAATTCAGCTTCTAATTGTGCTTCCGATAAAGATTTTACTCTTTTAGACAATACCTTTTTTTGAACTGCTAGGCGATTAACTTGACTTTCTAAGACTACTTTATTTTCTGTCAATGCTTCATTTTGGGCATGGGTTTCCATTAATTTTTTTACTTCCGCAATTTGGTTTTGATAGAGAGCTACTTGTTCTTTATCCTTGTCTTTCTTTGCCAACCAGCGCAATTGGGTTAGATTATTAATTCGTAGGGAGCGATTATTCACGGTAGCTAAATAAAAAAGGCTCTTTTCAAACTTCTCCTTAGCTCTTTTTCTATTTTTATTAACTCTTTTCGTTTTTCTAAGTAAAGAAGTGGCTTCTTTATTGAGCGCTATAGCTATTGCCTCCTTATCCCCTAATTGCTCTGCTAATAATGCCGCTTTAGTTGCTTGATGAATGGCTTCGTCATATTTGCCTTGGTCATGTAGGTTTTGCCAATTCTTAATGGTAATGGCAAAATTATTATTTAAATTTTCTTGGGCATGCAACAGAGAGGCATGGGCAATTAGAGCCAATAATAAAAAGGGCTTATATAATTTTAGTAGCATTATTTTTGGGGTTTATCTATAATTTTCTCAATAATATTGTAAGTTAAATAATTTACAGCGTATTTTTTTTCTAACTTAAATTTTACGTTAAAAAATTCAAAACGTTTGTAATTATGTCCGTTTTATCGACCTTATAAGTCCATTAATTTTACAAATTATCAATAATAAGCGGCATATGGTCACTCCATTCAAGCCAGTCTTTAACACTACCAATCTGAATAGTCGTCTCTTGGTTAATCATCTTTTTAGAAGCAAAACAATAATCTAAATGAAAGGGTTTGTTTAATTTTTTCAATAAATAAATGGTAGGTTTTCTTTCTTCACTTGGGGTTTCACCAGTTTTTAAATGGTAAATACTTTCTATCTTTTTCTGCCTTAGGAATGCCACAACTTGACTATGATTGCCAATTTTTCTGCTATTATCCCATTGTGCATTACTATTAAAATCACCAATTAAAATAGTCGGTTTTCTAGTACTTATTTTATAAAATTGCAAGGCATTCCAAATTTGTCCAACATAGCTATTTGCCTTCTTTTTGTCAGGCATTGCCCAGATAGCAAACAGGTCTATTTTTTGTTCGCCCGTAACTTTAATGGGAATGATATATTTAAAGTTTGGGGTATAATTCCTAGCTCTTTTAACATGGAAATTATTAAAAGACAAAATCCCAACTCCTTTATGCTCATTTTCTCCAAACCATAGAAATTCATTGATATTGGGGATTTCTTGACTCGCCTTATATTTCGATGGATGCTCGCATTCTTGCAATACCAAAATATCGGGCCGAAAAGCCATAATTTTTGCCCATTTCTTTCGAAACGCCATGTTACAGTTCCAAGTGATAATCCGCATTTAGTAGACATTATGCTGAAATGATTAGGGCTTAAACACTAATATTTTGTATTTGATTGTTGTCCCAATAATTCAGATTTATAGGTTTCAGCCATTGATTTGGTAGCCTTTGCCAATAATACAGAATCGACTCCTACACCAATCATCAATGCCCCACAATCGCTATATTCCTGAATCAGTTGCTTTGACCCCGTTAAAAAACCTGCAATTTTCCCAGCTTTTACAATTCTTTTGATGCAATCTTTCACCAAGGCAACTACTTCTGGATGACCAGGTTGTCCCAAATAGCCCATGGTTGCACCTAAATCAGCAGGTCCTAAAAAAACGACATCCAAACCTTCAACGGCTAAAATATCGTCTAATACTTCTACTCCTTTAATAGATTCCAATTGCCCAATACAGCACATTTCAGCATTTGCCAATTTAAAATAATCATTTACTCGATTCCATTGAGCAGCTCTCGCCAAAGCAGTTCCAACGCCTCTAATTCCTTGGGGTGGATAAACCATTGCTTTTGCAATTAATTCCGCCTGTTCGCCTGATTCTATCATAGGTGCTAAAATATTTTGTACCCCTGCATCCAATAATTGCTTTATCAAAGCCGCATCTGCTTTAGGAATTCTTACTATGGCTGGCACATCATGTAATTGAATGGCTTGTAAATTATGCAAAATCGTTCTTAGGTCAAAAGGGGCATGTTCTCCGTCAATACAAACCCAATCAAACCCAGCACCTGCACACATTTCTGCAGCATAACTGTCTACAATGCCGTTCCAGATACCGTATTGTTTTTTGCCTTGATAGATGTTTTCTTTAAAGGTATTTTTTCTTAATTTCATAGTAGAAAAATGAGTAAATGTTTGAATGAATGAATGAATGAATGAATGAATAAATGGAGGAGTCAGTACATATTATTAGTCTTTTCCGTTTACGAACTTACGTTTTCTTTACGATTACTTTCTAAGCGATAAAATTAGTGAATGAAAAAATAGCTGACAGGATGCCCACATTTACTCATTTAATCATTCATTAATTTACTCATTTTATTCAAAATAGCAGGATATACTCCCCATCTCCTTAAAGTCCGCATGAATAGTATCGCCGCTTTTTACTTTCAATGCGCCCGTAAAAGAACCTGCTAAAACCACTTGCCCTGGCAATAAAGACATACCTAAAGGTGCATATTTATTCGCCAACCAAGCAATGCCATTCGCTGGATGATTTAAAACGGCCGCTGCTACGCCAGAATCTTCAATCACGCCATTTTTAGACAATAAAGCGCCGACCCATCTTAAGTCAATCGCATCTGGTTTCATTGCTCGTCCACCCATAATAATCCCTGCATTGGCTGCATTATCTGAAATAGTATCTTTAACGGTCCTTTTATAACCAGTATCGGGGTCAATTCTATAAGAACGTGCCGCAATTAATTATTCTAAATGCCGTCCCGGTGGGACTCAAAGATAAGTTAGAAACTACCATTTTTACCGATATGTCGTACCTAAAGGCACTAAAAGGCTCGTTAGAGTCGGCATATCGGTAATATTTTAAGGGATTCCTTTTTTCAAGAGTCTCGTAGAGACGGCATTTTACCGTTCACCGCAATCTGTTACAATCAGTATTGTTTTAATAGTAAATACTTGCTTAAAATCCGTTACTAAAAATATAGTTGGCAATGGGTTTGGTTATTATTTTTTCTGAAACGCTATTAGTAATTATCAAAAAGTTGGATAAACTAAATCTAGTCATTTAATATCTGCAAAATAACTCAATTATAAATAATTGGTTCTAGGTTTGTAAAAAAGTACAATACCTTTATGTAAAAAGTACAATACAACAAGTGAAATCTTACCTTACCTTTGCAAGATAAAAACGGTTTATGAATATCCATCAAGTAGTGCTTTGAGTAACTTATTTGCTCATTCACTCATTTTCTTCATTTACTCATTCCTCAAAACAATGTACCAAAAAAATAAAAAAATACTTTCGGAGGCTTTACCAAAAATTAAAGCGGATGGAGTACAAAATATTATCAATGGCGTATCTGTAGCTGCTCAATCAGGAGCGACTTTCAAAAATAACTCTCCTGTTGATGGTAAATTTATTGCCAATGTGGCGAAGTCCAATGCCAGTGATATAGCTACTGCCGCCAAAGCAAGTGCTATGGCTTTTAAAGCTTGGCGAGATTTGCCTTATAAAGAAAAGCGAGATATACTTTACGCCATTGCTGCGGAAATCGAGGCCAATGCTGATTTAATTTCAGTTTTGGAAAGTTATGATACAGGGCAGCCGATTCGGTTCATGAAAAAAGCCGCCATTCGAGGGGCCGCTAATTTTCGATATTTTGCGGATAAAGTAATTGATGCTCGAAACGGCTTATCTACACCAGACACAAAGCATTTAAATTTCACGGTTCGACAAGCTATTGGGCCTGTTGGGGTCATTACGCCTTGGAATACCCCTTTTATGTTATCGACTTGGAAAATTGCCCCTGCTTTGGCATCGGGCTGTACGGTTGTACATAAACCAGCAGAATTAAGCCCTGTTACCGCCACTTTATTATGCAAATTAGCGCATAAGGCAGGCTTACCAAAAGGGGTTTGGAATGTAGTCCACGGATTTGGTCATGACGCAGGTAAAGCATTGACCGAACATCCTGCCATCAAAGCCATTGCTTTTATTGGAGAAACATCAACTGGCAGCTTGATTATGCAGCAAGGCGCACCGACTTTAAAACGAGTACACTTGGAATTAGGTGGTCAAAATCCATCCATCGTTTTTGCAGATGCAGATTTGGATAGAGCTTTAGATTCCACCCTGTTTATGAAATATAGCTTGAATGGCGAGAGATGTACTTCTAATAGTCGGCTTTTATTAGAAAAATCAGTTTATGAGGAGTTTGTGGCAAAATTAGCCGCTAGAGTTAAAAACTTAAAAGTAGGTGACCCATTAGACCCCGCTACAGAAATAGGGCCAATGATTGGCAAAGTGCATCAAGAAAAAGTATTGAGTTATGGAAAAATTGGCGTAGAAGAAGACGGGGCGACTTTATTAGTTGGTGGGGGTAAACCCAAAGGCAAAAAAGGATGCTATGTCAACCCTACCCTTTTTGGAGGTGCTACCAAAGATATGCGCATTTCGCAAGAAGAAGTTTTTGGTCCATTCCTAACCATTATTCCTTTCGAAACCGAAGAAGAAGCCGTTGAAATTGCCAATTCTGTCAATTATGGACTAACCGCTTATATCTGGACTAAAGATTCTGCCAAAGGGCATCGCATGGCATTAAATGTAGAATCAGGCATGGTTTGGATAAATTCTCAAAATGTAAGGCATTTACCTGCGCCTTTTGGTGGCGTAAAAAATAGTGGCATTGGTAGAGACGGTGGAGATTATAGCTTTGATTTTTATATGGAAACGAAGAATATTTCGGTGGCTTTAGGTGACCATCCGATTCCTCAACTTGGGGCATAAATAGTGATGAGTTATAAGTGATGAGTTATGAATTTGCTATCACTTATAACCTATAATTCATAACTTATAACTAAAAAAATGGGACTAGTACCACATAATTTCGATTTACCTTTTAATGTCATCCGTTGTAGTCATGTAGAATATGCGGTCAAAAATTTGGATGCTTCGCAAAAATTTTACGTAGATACGCTAGGATTTATTCTAACCGAAAGAACGGAGGACGCCATCTATTTAAGATGTTTGGAAGAACAACAGCATCACTCTTATATTTTAAGAAAATCCGATAAATCAGAAGTATTGGCGGTTGGTTTTAAGGTCGCCTTTGAAAAAGATTTAGATGCCCTAAAAGCGCATTTAGATCATTTAAAAGTATCTACAGAATGGGTCAAAAAATATAAAGAAGATAGAACATTAAAAGTAATTACGCCACAAGGTTTTATTTTAGAATTCTATGCTAGAATGGCTAAGGTAAAAGATATGAAACGGCAATATGCCGCCTACCAAGGCATGCATCCACAACGATTTGACCACTTCAATATTTTCACCCCTGATGCTCAAGAAACCTATGAGTTTTTTGTCACGCAATTGGGTTTTAGATTAACCGAATATACAGTTACAGAAAAAGGAGAAATGTGGGCAGCTTGGATGCATCGCAAAG
Organism: uncultured Saprospiraceae bacterium; assembly: GCA_964644655.1. GTDB lineage: Bacteria > Bacteroidota > Bacteroidia > Chitinophagales > Saprospiraceae > JAFMDF01. The sequence goes on from CAZXYA010000024.1 coordinate 28,050, forward strand.
GCAATGTCCACGATATGGCATTAACCAATGGCGACGGCCCTAGATTACACCACTCTGCTGTTTGGGTACCAACTGCGTTAAATATCATACATTTGTTAGATGTTATGTCCACCACAGGATATGTGGAGAATATTGAGCGAGGACCAGGTAGACATGGGATTTCCAATGCCTTTTTCCTATATATTCGAGACCCTGATGGTCACAGAATTGAAATTTATACTTGCGATTATCTAACGGTTGACCCTGATTTAGAACCATTAGGCTGGGACTTAAGAGACCCACAACGACAAACGCTTTGGGGTGCACCTGCTCCTAGAAGTTGGTTTGAAGAAGGCAGTACTTTTATTGACACACCAGTTATAGAAGGTAAGATGGAAGCACGACCTATTATTGCGGAATAAGGAAAATCCGTTTAAATCCGACTAATCCGTTAAATCAGTTTATCAATCCTCCTAGTTCGTCTGAGTAGGTTGTTTTTGCGAAAGCTCTTATCATTTACTAATTTTAACTATGCCACATATAACCTTTGAGTGTACTTCCAATGTAAAAATAGATTTTCAAAATTTCTTTGACGCATTAACGGAACAATTAGTCGCTACTGGGCATGCCCCAAAATTAGGTATCAAATGTAGGGTTGCTGCATCCGATGATTATTATATTATTGATGGCAATCCTAAGTATAAAATGGTGAATCTATTTATACGGTTAAGAGAAGGTCGAAGCCCAGAAGTTTTAGCCAACTTTTCCAAAATAGCAATGGATTTATTAACAGAATATTTTGCTACAGATATTAAAGCCAAAAAAATCATTTTATCTACCGAAATAAAAGAATTGATAAAAGGACTAGATTTGACTAAAAATAGTATTCGATAATGAAATGAGTAAATGTCGAAATGATTAAATGAGTATTAGCGTTATTGCTAAGGTCAACATTTAATCATTCACTCATTTAATCATTTAATCATTTTAAAAATGACCTTATTACATACAAAATCCTACATAAATGGACAATGGATAAAAGGAGATGCCAAACTAAAAGTCACCAATCCCTATGATGGGTCATTAGTAGCAGAAGTGGAATCCTTATCCAGAAGTCAATGCAAAGATGCCATTCAAGCAGCGAATGATGCCTTTAAAATATGGAAGAAATATGCGGCGCATGAACGAGCTGCTATTTTGCGCAAATGGTATGAATTGCAAATAGAACATGCTGAAGAACTAGCACAGATTTTAACTTTAGAACAAGGCAAACCATTAACAGAAGCCTTAGGAGAAATTAAATATGGGGCTTCTTTTGTCGAATGGTTCTCTGAGGAAGCTAGGCGTGTTTATGGTGATGTTATTCCTGGGCATCATCGAGACAAACGGATTACGGCTATCAAACAGCCCGTTGGAGTCGTCGCTGCGATTACGCCTTGGAACTTTCCGAATGCGATGATTACTCGTAAGGTTGCCCCTGCTTTGGCGGCAGGTTGCACCGTCGTAATCAAACCTGCGGAATTAACACCTTTATCTGCCTTGGCATTGGCTGAATTAGCAGACCAAGCAGGTTTTCCGCCTGGGGTGGTCAATATCATCGTTTCTGAAAATGCGAGTGAGATTGGAAAGGAAATGTGCGAAAATCCACTAGTTAGGAAACTATCTTTTACTGGCTCAACAAGAGTTGGTAAAATCTTATTAAAACAATGTGCCGATACGGTCAAAAAAGTGTCGATGGAATTGGGTGGAAATGCACCATTTATTGTTTTTGATGATGCTGATTTAGATTTAGCCGTTCAGGGAGCAATTGCTTCTAAATATCGAAATGCTGGACAGACTTGTGTTTGCACCAATCGTCTATTTGTACAAGCAGGCGTTTATGAAGACTTTTTGGCCAAATATACCATTGCAGTCAAAGAATTAACCATTGGTAATGGAATTAAAGAAGGAGTCGTCATTGGCCCCATGATTGAAGAAAAAGCAGTTATTTCAGTTGAAAAAGTGGTGGCGGATGCACTCAAAAAAGGAGGTAAATTATTGACGGGTGGACAACGACATGGTGACGATGACACTCTATTATTTGAACCTACAGTTATAGCCAACGCCAATCGAAAAATGTTGGCATTCAAACAGGAAATATTTGGGCCAGTCACCCCTATATTTAAGTTTAAAACAGAGGAAGAAGTCATAGAACTAGCGAATGATACGCCTTATGGATTAGCCTCCTATTTTTATGGTCGTGATTATGCTAGAATTTGGCGAATTGCCGAAGCCTTAGAATATGGTATGGTTGGGATTAATACAGGAATGATTTCAACTACTGTTGCTCCTTTTGGAGGCATCAAAGAAAGCGGTTTTGGTCGAGAAGGATCTAAATATGGGATGGACGATTATTTAGAAATTAAGTATATGTGTTGGGGCGGAGTTGAGTAAGAATGAATAAATGATTGAATGGTAAAATGCATAAATGAAAGGAATATTGACCGCAAAAAGATATCAAGGTGCAGCGCACCGCCTACATTTGTATCATCCCGAAGGGTCGGGACAGGTTTAGTACTGGAAATAAGCCCTAAGGTGCAGCGCACCGACCACATTTTACACTTTTTTACAAAGGTGGTCGGTACGCTGCACCTCAATCTACCATTTTCAAATTGCTATCTTTTTGCGGTTAATAGAAAGGAACACGGATGAATTATAACACGGATAGTTCAATAGTATTATCTAGCTCGTCAAATCTGTTGGGAAATTAAAATAATCAGGAAATTTTAAATGAGTAAAATTAAATTAAAAATAAATGAAATTTTCAACTTATAAAGTAAACGATAGAATAACTTATGGCTCGGTAGTAGAATCCGCAGATGGTATTGGTTTTACCGACATCGGTGCGGTACATGGCAATAATCTTAGAAAATGGATTGAATTAGATGCGATGGACCGCTTAAAGGAAATTGCAGCTGACTTGCCTATTGTCTATTCTGAAACAGATATTGAGTATTTACCACCAATTATTACAGGTCAAAAAATCGTTTGTATTGGCGTTAATTATGCCAAAAGAAATGCAGAATATAAAGACAATTCTGCACTACCAAAATATCCTAGTGTTTTCTTGCGGTATTTAGATTCCTTTTCTGGACATCAACAAAATATGGTTCGACCTCCCGAATCAGATAAATTAGATTATGAAGGAGAAATTGTAATTATTATTGGAAAAGGAGGTCGAAGAATTCCTAGAGAAGAAGCCTTAAATCATATTGCAGGTTTGACTTTGATGAACGAGGGAACTTTAAGAGATTGGGTGCGTCATGCTAAATTTAATGTCACACAAGGTAAAAATTTCGATAATTCTGGGATTATTGGGCCTTGGATGATGACCGCAGATGAGGTAACTGATTTTACCAATTTGCCTATTCAGACTAAAGTGAATGGAGAAATTCGCCAAAATGATAATACGGGTAACTTAATGTTCCCATTTGATTATATCATTTCCTACCTTAGTTCTTTTATGACGTTGAAGCCTGGAGATATGATTTCAACAGGGACTCCTAATGGTGCTGGGGCAAGATTTGACCCGCCTATTTATTTAAAACCCGGGGATGTGGTGGAAGTTAAGGCGGCTGGAATTGGAATATTGCAAAATGGGGTTGTGGATGAGATAGTTGGATAACTACTTCTATTGGATGGTTGACCTTCAGTCAACCTGTTAATTTGAAAACAGGTTGACTGAAGGTCAACCATCCAATATCTTACTCATTCGCCACCTGCACCATTTTATCTTCCACCTGATGTACCAATTCCTCAAATCGGGCTTCTCGTTTCGTTTCGCGAGTTCGATTAAACGGCAAATCTACATGAATTTTCTCCACAAATCGAGAAGGTGCTTTTTTCATAATATAAATATCATCTGCTAAATAGACCGCCTCTGAAATATCGTGGGTAACAAAAATGATAGTTGGATGAAATTGATGCCATAATTTTAATAATAAATCCTGCATTTGGATTCTTGTCCCAATATCTAATGCGCCAAAAGGTTCGTCCATCACCAAAATCTCAGGATTGGCCAATAAACTTCTTGCAATCGCCACTCTTTGTAGTTGGCCACCAGATAGCGTTGGATATTGTGCATATTTTTGTTCATGCCCTGCCAAACCCACTAATTCTATCATCTCCATCGCCTTTTGATCTCGTTCTGCTTTCAATAAGCCTTGATACCGCAAAGCTAAACCAACATTATCCAATACCGTCATCCAAGGCAAAGAAGAATATTGTTGAAAAACCATACTCACTCGATTGTCTTTTCCAACTGGTTTATCGTGAATTTTCACTTCTCCACTCGTTGGGTTTTGTAAACCAGCAATATATCTTAAAACCGTCGATTTTCCACAACCTGATGGGCCTAATATAACGGCAAATTGCCCTTGTTCAGGTTTGTCTTCTATTAGAAATTCTAAATTTTCTAATATCCACGTCTCTCCCCCATCATAACTTTGTTTGATATTTCTAAGGTCGATTATATTTTTTAAATCTGTATCTATAAATTCTGGCATTTTTTTGTTTTTAAATCACATAGGGTTTACACCTTATGCTACCGTATGTGGCTAATTCTATTTGTGCTTCTAAGCACAAGCTAGCTCAGCCGTTGGAACTAAAACTAGAGTCAAAGAAATTTTATCTATACAAGTCGAAACCTGTCCTCGATTTATCGGGATGAATTCAGTCTACAAAATCAAGATTCTTTATCAGCCGAGTACAATTTAAATTCCCCATAAAACATCATCAAAATTCCAGCTATAGTTGCAATCATCATCATCGTGTTCATCGAACCAGTCAACCCTGAAAACATGGAAGTAACCAGCAAGGCCAGCGAGACTAAAATTAAGATAACCATTATCCCATACTGCGACTCTACAATCCCTGCAATATGTGTTTTTCGGTATTTATGTGGAAATAATTTTCTATCAAAAAAAGTAAATAATTTATCTTGTAAAAAGCCTATTAAAATAATGACAATTAGAATAGCGAATACCTTTTCCATTTGTCCTTGTCTAGCTTTAATATAGGCCAAAGAACCAATACCCCCTTGCCGATTCAGTAATTCGGCAATGATAATATAAGTCCAAGAAATAGCTGTAATCACCCGAATATCATCCATTAATCGAGACATGACTGAAGGAAAATAAACCGTTTTAATGGTTTCCCAATCGGTTGCCCCAAGTGTAAAAACCGTTTTCAAATAAACATCTTTTACCTCATCAATCCGTTGCACCACAACGGGTAGTAAAAAGATAATAATACCAAAAGCTAAAAAAGCAATTTTCATCCCATCATCAATCCCAAACCAAGCAGTAAATAAACCAACTAATGCAGTCAAAGGCAAAAACCGTAAAGCATCGACCTGCCCAGAAAATAAGCCTCTAAACAAAGGGATTAAACCAATTAAAAAACCAAAAAATAAGGAAATAAGTATTGCCCAAAAATAACCTCGAATATTCAACCAAATAGATTGAAGGGTATTTGGAATCAATTCATCTTTGTTAATCAAGGAAGGAAAAGCTTTGACGACATGATGCGGTGGCGGAATAGAAGGATATATTTTTTCAAATTCGGTCGCATTGGCAAAAGCAAGGGAATCTGCTTGTAAAATAGAATCTCTCAACGCCATTGTTGCTTCATCCGCATTAATGGAAGAAGGTAATTGGGTGGTATAGCCTTCAATAATCGGTTTCTGCACCGCTTTCATTTCTGCCAAAACCCACCAAAATAAAACTAGTAAAACAAACCCTATTAAGCCTAAAATTAATCGTTGACTTTGAGAGAGTTTACCCCTAATATCAAAAAGATTCATATAATGGTTTCGTTTATTAATTCGATGTTGTCGATAAATGACCAAAGTTAGTTAAAATTAACAGAACGGAAAAGGTGATAACAGTTGACTAAATAACTTCTAACACGGATTTTAGTTTTATAACACGGATTATTTTTAACACAGATGGCTTTTAACACGGATTTTGGTTTTATAACACGGATTATTTTTAACACAGATGGCTT
>CAZXYA010000025.1:0-34060 GCA_964644655.1 uncultured Saprospiraceae bacterium
GCGACGAGCAAAATGACAAGATTTTTTTTGACAGTAATTTCGATACTTAAAGGTGTGCTAGCATCGACCATGTTGAACATAATCGGTGCTGATGCGCCTAAAAAATGACACTATAATTAATCAAAACTTTGGAAATATAACACTAGTATTAACTGCAAAAAGATAATAACTATAATTTCTCCAAGCACCATTGATATAGGACATATTAATTAACACTTAATTGTCCATAAAAAGGTATAACAACATATTATCGAATCACTTCTTGACGATTTTTTAATAGTCAATTTATATATTTAATTTTTTGTGACTTTGTTTAAATATGTCCGTCAGAAGATTGGATGTAAAATCATTACACTCATTTTAAAAGTATAAATAATTGATAATCAAAAAAATAATCATACTTTTATACTTTTAAAAGTGATCATTTAAAAGAAAACTACCATAAACACTTCATACTATATTATACCCATTCAATTAATATTTCCAAAATTCAAGCTTAGTTTTCTTATCCCCATAGACTGTAAAAATTTATTTTAATGTAATCTATTTTAAACTTAAACAATTACAAACATGGTTAACATTGTTGACGCTTTAAAAGGATATGTAACTTCTGAGTTAGTATCCAAAGCAGCCAGTATGCTTGGCGAAGATGCTAGTGGCATTACAAAAGCTGCATCTGGTTTAATTCCAACTATTTTAGGTGGAATGTTAAACAAATCTACAGATACAAGTGCTTTTGGGAATATTTTTAATTCCCTTCAAGATAAGCAAAATGATGGATGGATGGATAATCTTGGTGGGTTGATAGGAGGTGGAAATTTAGCTCATAATGACCCAAAAGATATTGCTGGTGGGTTAATGGGTAGTCTTTTTGGAAGTAAAGTTGGTGGTATTATTGACTTAGTAAGTTCTGTCGCAGGAATCAAAAAAAGTTCTTCTTCTGGCTTATTAGGCATGGTAGGACCTCTAGTAATGAGCTACCTTGGTAGAAAAATTAGAAAAGAAGGCTTAGATGCTTTCGGCTTAAGAAAACTTTTAGGTGGACAATCCGCTAATATCATGAGTGCTTTACCTGCAGGTATGGGCGACTTAGTTGGTTTTGCCAAAAATACAGGAGGTAACATTGGTCATACTGCAAAAGAAACAGTTACTAGAGCAGCTTCTAATGCTACACAACATGTAGAAAATAATACTGGTGGTGGTGGTAATAAATGGTTATGGCCTTTATTATTAGCTGCTTTGGCTGCTGCGGCATTCTATTTCATGAGAGGTTGCGAAACACCAGACGTGCCTAATGTAGACGTCACAGAACAATTAGACAAAGTAAAAGATGCAGCAGGGGATGCGGTAGATGCAGTAGGAGATGTAGCTGAAGGAGCAGTAGATGCAGCTGGAAATGCGGTAGATGCGGTAGGTGACGCAGCAGGAGATGCAGCAAGTACCGTTGCAAATGCAGCAGAAGGAGCAGTTGATGCAGCAGGGAATGCTGTTGGTGCTTTGGGTGCCTTCTTCAAGCGGAAATTAGCGAATGGCATTGAATTAAACATACCTGAAAATGGTATTGAGTCACGATTTGTTAATTTCGTAGAAGGAAGTGATGCTATTGATAAGACTACTTGGTTTAATTTTGATAGATTAACTTTTGCTACAGGTAAAGCTAGTCTAGATATGGACAAATCAGGAGAGCAATTGAACAACATTGCTGAAATCATGAAAGGTTACCCGAATGTTAAAGTTAAGCTTGGTGGATATACTGATAATACAGGTAATGAAGCATCTAATTTGACTTTATCTCAAAATAGAGCGGATGCAGTTAAAGCTGCTTTAGTTGCAAAGGGCATTGCTGCGGATAGAATAGCAGCGGAAGGATACGGTATCAATCATCCAGTTGCTTCTAATGATACGCCTGAAGGCAGAGCGCAAAATAGAAGAATTGCACTTAGAGTAGATGCTAAGTAAATAGCTGTTCTAAAATAGAAATAGCAAGCCCATCTCGAATACATTTCGAGATGGGCTTTTTTATTAATTGCATCAAATAAATCTCACTTCTGACAGTTTACGGTCTCACTTCTGTCTTCTTCTATATAATCATCCCTGCCGCTACTGTATTATTGGTCCCTTCATCAACCAAAACAAAGCTACCCGTAATTCTATTCTTACGATAAGTATCCATAAATAAAGGCTTTGTTGTTCTTAATACGACTCTTCCTATATCGTTCATGCCAATATTGGTATCCTCCGTATTTCGATGCAAGGAATTAATATCTAATTTATACCGAATTTCTTTAACTATACAACGTGCATCTTGAGAAGTATGCATTATGGTATATTTGCCTCTAGGTTGCAATGGTTTATCCGAAAACCAACAAATCATTGCATCTACATCTTGCGCTATTTCAGGTACGTTATTTTCTCGAACAATCATACCTCCTCTACTCAAGTCTAAGTCATCCTCCAATAACATCGTTACTGACATTGGTGGATGTGCTTCTTTCAATTCTCCATCATAAGTCTCTATTTTAGCAATCTTAGTCGTAAAACCAGAAGGTAAAATCATAACCTCATCACCTTTCTTAAAAATCCCTCCCGCTATTCGTCCTGCATAGCCTCTATAATCGTGAAATTCATCCTTATAAGGACGAATGACATGCTGTACTGGGAAACGACAATCAATAAAATTATGATCGCTACCAATATGTACATTTTCTAAGTAATAGAGCAAGGTCGTCCCATCATACCAAGGGGTTTTATCTGATCGATCAACTACATTATCTCCCATCAAAGCAGAAATAGGAATAAAATGAACATCTTTTACATCCAATTTAGAAGAAAATTGAGAAAACTCTTCCTTAATCGTATTATAAACATCCTCGCTATAATCCACCAAATCCATTTTATTAATACAAACGACTAAGTGTGGGATTTGTAATAAAGAAGAAATAAAAGCATGTCGGCGAGTCTGTTCTACTATCCCATTCCGAGCATCAATCAAAATCAAAGCTACGTTAGCTGTAGAAGCACCTGTTACCATATTTCGAGTGTACTCCGTATGCCCTGGTGTATCCGCAATAATGAATTTTCGCTTTGGAGTAGCAAAATAACGATAGGCGACATCAATCGTAATTCCTTGTTCTCGTTCCGCTTTCAATCCGTCGGTTAATAAAGCTAAATTTACGCCTTCCTCCCCTCTTCGCTCACTTGTCGCTTTTATTGCTTCATATTGATCTTCAAAAATTGATTTACTATCGTATAACAACCGCCCAATAAGCGTACTTTTTCCATCATCTACACTTCCTGCTGTTGTAAATCGCAATAACTCTGTTGATTGCTCTATATTATCCATAAGTTGATTTTTTGCATCTGATACCGCTTGTCCTTTCATCATAAAATTTTTAGAAAAATTTTAGAAGTGAGCAATCAGACCGCTTTTATAAAAGCTGTCAGAAGTCAGATATAACAAATCTGACTTCTGACAGTTATCAAAGATAACGGTCTGTCATCTGACCTCTCTTTAAAAATAACCTTTTTTCTTTCGATCTTCCATTGACGTTTCAGATCGTTTATCATCGGTTCTTCCGCCCCTCTCCGTCATCCTTGTAGTAGATACCTCTTGAATGATTTTTTCTAGATTATTTGCTTCCGATTCCCAAACACCTGTACAAGTAATATCCCCAATTGTTCTACAACGTACCATCATTTCAATGACTTCTTCGTTGGGTCTTTTTTGGATAACAGGAGAATCAGCTAATAAGGTACCATCTCTTTTGAATACTTTTCGCTTATGTGCAAAGTATAAACTTGGTAATTCTACCTCTTCTAAAGCTAGATATTGCCATACATCTAATTCTGTCCAGTTACTAATTGGGAATACTCTAAAATGTTCCCCGTATTGTTTTTTACCATTAAAGATATTCCACAATTCTGGTCGTTGATTTTTAGGATCCCATTGACCAAATTCATCTCTGTGAGAGAAAAAACGTTCTTTGGCTCTTGCTTTTTCTTCGTCTCTTCTAGCCCCTCCCATCGCAGCATCAAATTTTCCTTTTTCCAATTCGTCTAATAATACAGCCGTTTGCAATCCATTTCGACTTGCATTAAAGCCTTTTTCTTCTCGCACCATTCCATTGTCAATAGCATCTTGCACAGAACCAACGATTAACTTGACTCCCAATTTGGCGACTAAATTATCTCGATAGGCAATGGTCTCCTCAAAATTATGACCAGTATCTACGTGCAATAAGGTAAATGGAATTTTAGCAGGATAGAATGCCTTCATTGCTAAATGTACCATCAAAATAGAGTCCTTCCCGCCAGAGAACATCAAGACAGGCTTCTCAAATTGAGCTGCCACTTCTCTTAGCACATAAATAGACTCTGCTTCTAATTCTCTTAAATGATTTAATTGATAATTCATTTTATGGATAAGTTGTTACCTATTTTTAGATAGGTACTTCAATAAAATTATATAAAGATTATCTCTTTTATTACTGTGCTAAATAAGTCTTCTATTATTCTGCTATTATTTACCAGAGGTATAAGCTATTAACGGAACAATATACTCAAATATCTCTTGTACTGATATTTCGATACTTTTGTTTGCTGTTTTTACATCTAGTGCAGGATTTTCGGGTGCTTCATAAGGTGCATCAATACCCGTAAAGCCTTTAATTTCTCCTTTTCTTGCTTTCTTATACAAGCCTTTTACATCTCTTGCTTCACAAATTGCTAAAGGTGTATTGATAAAAATCTCAATAAAATCAGTTGGTCCAACTATTGCCTCTGCTTTTGCTCTAATTGCTTTTGTTGGGCTAATAAAAGAATTGATAGTAATAATTCCGCTCTCTAAATATAATTTAGCAATTTCTGCAATTCGTCGAATATTTTCTGCCCGATCCTCGGGACTAAAACTTAAATTATTATTAATTCCTGATCGAATATTATCTCCATCTAATACCTGTGCAAAAAAACCTTCGTTATGTAGTTTTCGCTCTAAGTGCTGGGCAATTGTACTTTTACCAGACCCCGAAAGACCTGTTAACCATAATACTTTACTTCGCTGTTCCAATCGCTGCTCTCGATCCGAGCGCTGTAATAATCTGTCAAAAATTGGATGTATATTATCTGCCATAATCACTAGTTGAATAGTAGTGGTAAACAATCATTTGTTTTTAGATAAAATCCGTAAAGTGCATGCCATCAATTGTGTACCGTTTTAGTAATAAGTCGCAAAAGTATGAATAGTTGCATCCAAAATCTACTTATTAACTAAAAGTTTTTAAAGGTCGAATTCGATATATGTTGATATGTAAATACGTCAAAAAGATTGAATTAAGTTGTTTTCTAATAGTTTTTCTAGTAAAAATAAAATAACTAGCCTAACAAGGTAATTTTATAATTTTAATAAAATTTACCTTTATTATTTTAATAAAAAGGTAACAATGTAATTAACCCTACGTTTCTTTTTTTGTTGAATAACCATAAGCTAAAGGTACAAAATCAGATGGATTGCGTTAGCAAACAATCTTCATCTTATTTTTTATCTATCTTTGAATATTTTTTATTAAAAATCTTAAAAAACATAGGACTATGCCCTATCTATTTACTTCGGAGTCTGTGTCTGAAGGACACCCAGATAAAGTTTCTGACCAAATTTCAGATGCTATTATTGATGCTTTCTTAGCTCAAGACCCCAATTCAAAAGTAGCTTGTGAAACCTTATGTACAACTGGTCTTGTAGTCGTTGCAGGTGAAGTTAGATCTAAAGCTTATGTGGATGTACAAAAAACGGTTAGAGAAGTTATCAAGCGAATTGGTTATACTAAATCAGAATATCAGTTTGATGCAACCTCTTGTGGGGTGCTTTCTGCTATTCATGAACAATCTGCCGATATTGCCCAAGGAGTTGATGTAGGAAAAAATGAAGAAGATCAGGGTGCTGGTGACCAAGGAATGATGTTTGGTTATGCAACCAATGAATCCGATAATTATATGCCTTTAGCTTTAGATATTTCTCACAAATTATTAGAGGAATTAGCTGCTATTCGTAAAGAAGGCAAAAAAATGAAATATTTAAGACCTGATTCTAAGTCTCAGGTGACCATTGAATACGCTGATGATCATACCCCTTTAAGAATTGATACGATTGTCGTTTCTACTCAACATGATGATTTTGCAGAGGAGGCAGAAATGTTGGCAAAGATCAACCAAGATGTCAAGAAAATCTTGATTCCTAGAGTTAAGAAGCAATTGCCAAAGCGCATCCAGAAATTATTCAATAAAGATATTATTTACCATATCAATCCTACTGGTAAGTTTGTAATTGGTGGGCCTCACGGTGATACTGGTTTGACGGGCCGAAAAATTATCGTAGATACTTACGGTGGTAAAGGTGCACATGGTGGTGGTGCTTTCTCTGGTAAAGATTCTTCTAAAGTGGACCGTTCTGCGGCTTATGCAACCCGTCATATTGCAAAGAACTTAGTAGCAGCAGGTGTGGCTGATCAAGCCCTAGTACAAGTGGCTTATGCTATCGGTGTAGCAAAACCAGTTGGTATTTTTGTAGATACTTACGGAACTAGCAAGGTGAATAAAACAGACGGAGAAATTGCTAAGATTGTAGATCAGTTATTTGATTTACGTCCAGCTGCAATTGTTAAAAAATATGGGTTAAAAAATCCTATTTTCTCTGAAACTGCGGCTTATGGGCACATGGGAAGACCTTGTGGTACAAAGACCGTCAATGGTAAAACTTATGAGACTTTCCTTTGGGAAAAATTAGATATGGTAGAAGCTGTTAAAGAAGCTTTTGCGGAGGAAATGGCTATGGCTTAATTGAAATATAAAATTCTAAATTTAAAAAGTAGAGTTTAGCATTTCTAGAATACAAAGCCCTCAGTAATTCATTAGAATTATTGAGGGCTTTTTCTTTTTAAAGAAAAAATTAGCAACTACTCAGATAAAATACGCATTAATTCTTCAAGGTATTTTTGCTCATTAAAAATAGCTACTATAGGGATAGTAAATCCATTAATAGCTTTACTTTCAATTTTACCGTCAATTGTGTACTTCCCAATTAAAGTATATGCAATAGCCACATTATCTTCTAAAATATATTGTTCTACAATTTCTTTTTCATAATCAATAATCCAATATTCTAAAATACCATTTAAAGCGTAATCTTGAAATTTCACTCCTCGATCCTTCTTCTTTGTTCCTTTTGACAATATTTCTACCGCAAGCAAGGGGGCAGGATATACCATTGTTTTTTTATTAAATCCCTGTTTTTGTTTTTTCGTCCAATAACAAATATCAGGTTCATAATCATTTCTGGTCAATCCTATTAACGCTTTTTCTACAGATACTACACCTAGTTGATGGCGGACAACATAAGTACGTAGTAAAGGAAATAAATTCTCAGTCACCTCTAGATGTCCTCTTTTGACAGGCGAATGCATCACTATTTCCCCATTAATAAATTCTGCTTTTATATCATCTTTCAACCATTCTCTATACTCCAAACGCTCTTTCTTTTCTTTGTCTAGGGCAGTCTGCACCTTATTCACCATGATATGTGCATCTGGATGGTCCAAGAATTCTTCGATTAAATCATCATTATTCATTGGTATAGTTTCTACAAATATAATGGATTCTAGACATAAATCATAATACATAATCAACTATCAAAATTAGTATTCCTCGACTATTTCTACTAAATTGCCTCCGCTCTCATGAATTTTTCCTACCTTCCGATTTCAATTAATCTAAGTCTCTAATGTCAAGTCAAACCACAAAATTTTATTTAAAATTAAGAAAGGTAATCTACATTACCTTTGCTTGGCTTTGCCTTAGTTTATTTCAAGTCTTTTATGATTATTTAATTGTCATCAGTTACACGAATAATCCTGAGCTATTTCGGTTGCCAGCAGTATTAGTTACGACTATATTTATCGCTATTATTGCAGGTATTTTAGGCGGTACCTTTATCGTCAATAAAGTAGAACCTTGGCTTAGGAGTTTACCATTTTGGAAAGCATTGGTGCTTTTATTTGGTTTTTATACCATTACTGGCTTTGCTTTAATGGCTTTAGGGTCGCTTGTTTTCCAATCTATCGTCCTTCAGGCTTCTCTATTGGATGCCAAAGTAATCCAAGAAGTCCAAAACTTTCTAACAGGTTTAGATTTTTTAAAACTCTTCATTTCTTGGGGTATTATTTTTTTAGGAACGGTTGTCGCCCTAATGGTTTATGATAAATATGGTCCTGGCAATTTTCGTAATCTATTACTAGGTCGATATTTCCATCCTAGAACCGAAGAGCGCATTTTTATGTTCCTAGATCTTCGTTCTTCTACCGCCATTGCAGAGCGATTAGGGAATGAAAAGTATTTTCGATTCATACATGATTTTATCGATGATGCTACCCCTCCTATATTATACGCACAAGGGGAAATTTATCAATATGTGGGCGATGAAATTGTAGTCAGTTGGACCATGCCGAATGGATTAACCAATCATAATTACATCAATTGTTTTTTCGAGGTACAAGCAGCTATCCAAGCAAAAAGTAGGTATTATTTACAGAAATATGGTGCTATTCCTGAATTTAAAGCAGGCTTACATTATGGCGCTGTTATTTCGGGAGAAATTGGTACAGTTAAGAAAGAAATTACTTTTTCTGGAGATGTGTTGAATACGGCTAGTCGTATTCAGAGTGAATGTAATAAGCATCAATTAGATTTGTTGTTGTCTGATGAATTGGTCAATTTAGTCCCCTTGCCAACGAATTATACAGGGAAAAGCATTGGAGAAATTTCATTGAGAGGGAAGGCAGAAGAGGTAGGGTTGAGTACGATTATACAGAAATAAAACAAATATACTATCCATCTAAAAATTCGTTGAGGGATTAATCCATTGGGCAAAGTTAAATACCCAACGGATTAATTTCCCAACGGATTTCTAACGTTTTATAGTTTCGTATACTATCATCATTTAGCAAACTGCTCATTCCCCTTAAATAAAGAATCCACAAAAGCACGCTTATTAAAAATCTGTAACTGCTCAATGCCTTCTCCTACGCCTAAGTATTTAATAGGTACTTTAAATTGATCGCTAATCCCAATAGCTACCCCTCCTTTTGCTGTTCCGTCTAACTTCGTTAAGGCTAAAGCGGTTACTTCCGTGGCATTGGTAAAATGCGTCGCTTGTTCGATGGCGTTTTGCCCAGTTGTCGCATCTAATACTAGTAAAACTTCATGTGGGGCACTTCCCATCTTTTTACTAATCGAGCGTTTGATTTTTGACAATTCACTCATTAAATGTTTCTTGGTGTGGAGTCGTCCTGCCGTATCAATAATCGCTACATCACAATCATTATCAATCGCATATTTTACCGTTTCATAAGCTACTGCCGCAGGGTCTGTATGCATGCCTTTTTCATAAAACTCACAGCCTACTCTTTCTGCCCAAATACCTAATTGCGTAACAGCTGCTGCTCTAAAAGTGTCTCCTGCACCCAACACTACTTTTCTACCTTGCTTAACATATTGATTGGCTAACTTTCCGATAGTCGTGGTCTTCCCTACTCCATTTACGCCTACTACTAAAATAATACTCGGCATACTTTCTCCAGGAGGATCAAATGCCTCTAAATCTTTGGTATTATTTTCTGAAAGTAAAGCGACGATTTCATCTCGCAAAATCTCATTCAACTCCGAAGTATTAATATATTTATCTCGTTCAACTCTAGCTTCTATTCGCTCAATAATTTTAATTGTCGTATCTAGCCCTACATCAGAAGAAATAAGGACTTGCTCTAATTCATCTAATACCTCTATATCTACTTTAGATTTACCCGCAATGGCCTTAGACATTTTGGATAGAAAACTAGTTTTCGTTTTCTCAATACCTTTGTCTAATTCTTCTTCTTTCTTTTTGCTAAAAAACTTCTTGAAAAAACTCATATTTATCGGTTGTCAGTTGTCAGTTGTCAGTTGTCAGTTGCCAATCAAACAGTCCTAATGAATAAAATGCGAAAATAACAGACTTTAGGCAAAAGTGTAAGGGCTAATTGGAAGTTATTGAAGTTATGAGAAATTATTTTCGACTAGTAGTATTTTTATACCTATCAATCATTATTTTAATGTAGGTATGTAGGTATCGGGTTTCAAGTACCGAATACTGGATATCAAGATTTAAAACAGGACAGATTAATGATTGATGATGATTTCAGATTTATGATTTGATCTAATCAACAGCAATATAGCTTAAGCTAAATCAACTAACCATCAATACAAAGAGGCTTCTCTTTGCTAAGAAAGAAAAGCCTCTTTGAGTAATTTTATCGCTAGTAATATTTAGTATAAATGGCTAGTAGGTCACGCTGAATGCGCAACGATTAAAAATCAAAGCCATTCAGCAAAATTTTACTTTGCGTCAGCGAAAAATTCTTTCACTTTATCCTTGTGAACCATTTGTTGCTTATAAGTATATTTCCCTGTTTTAGGGTCCTTAATACTCTTTACAACTTTAACAAAATTACGACCAGAACCGGCGTTAGCGGCACGCTGGGCAACTCTTGCGTTCTTACTGACTTTAGCCATGTTATAAGCAGTTTTTATTATTAGAAAAAGGATTTACCCAAATTTAAGGGAAATCTCCGACTATTTCCTGAATATTAAAAAAAAATTAAGTTAAGATTAACGCTTACTTAATTTCTCTATGAAGCGTCACTTTCTTCAATACCTTATTATACTTCTTCAATTCTAAACGCTCTGGTGTGTTTTTTCTATTCTTTTCCGTTACATAACGAGAAGTCCCTGGTTGACCAGAAGCTTTATGTTCCGTACACTCTAAGATGATTTGGTTTCTATTACCTTTCGATTTCTTTGCCATTTTTTTATGATTGGTTACCTGCCCATCTATTACAGTCGTGCAGGTTAGTAATTTAGTGATTAGTTTTGACTATATCCAATGCTAACCGCTACTAAAAAATGATTTATTTTAACTTAACGCCAGTATCTACGCCTTTCATCTCTAACTTTGTCAAGTATTCATAAATACCTAATTTGTTAATGGTACGCATAGCACTAGTTGATAACTTTAAAGTTACCCACTTATCCAACTCAGGAATATAATAACGTTTCTTGTGCAAATTTGGTAAAAAACGACGCTTCGTTTTTCTATTAGAGAAAGACACGTTATTTCCTGCGATAGGACGCTTTCCCGTCAATTGACATACTTTAGACATAACTATATATTTATTAGTTGCTAGTTGCTAGTTACTAGTTGTCTTCAAACTGCATACTGCTACTGTCAACTGCTTACTAAAAATTGTGACTTCGACAGGGTTCGAACCTGTAACCTCCTGATTCGTAGTCAGGGACTCTATCCAGTTGAGCTACGAAGCCATTTTTATTTATCTATTTCAAGGAATATTTGCAAAAATAAAGGCATAAAATGCCCTTAGCTTTTTTGCGAGTGCAAAGGTAAGGGTTTTATCTAGTAATGAAAAGGGGTTATTAAGAATTTTTTGATTATTATTCAAATTTATAACTGCCTATCTATTTTCTATTTCAAAATAAGGTTAATCTCCTCTTAAAAAGTCCAATTGACTTATAATTTAGAATACTATTTATATTAATAAGGAATACGAAATTCCACTTAATAGACGACTAAAAAAAGAAGTAGTAACCTGATTTAAAAGTCAGGACATTTCTATTCCCTCACAATCTAGCTAAAATATTTTCGACAATCTTTTTAGGCGACAAAGCAATATCCACCTCAAAAGCATCTACTGGCATTTCCAATGCATCAAATTGAGACTGCAACAAGGAAGCAGGCATATAATGTCCTTCTCGTTGATTCATTCGCTTTAAAATCAACTCAAAGTCTCCTTTTAAAAATATCCACTTTGGCGAAGTTTGTAGCCCTTTTTCTAAGCTTATCCGATATTTCTCCTTCAAAGCAGAACAGGTAATAATTGCTCCTTTTTTAGCCAATTCTTTTCGGGCTAATTGGTTCAAATTAACCAACCACGGCGCTCGGTCTTCATCATTTAATGGATTACCTGCTTTCATTTTCTCCACGTTTTCAATGGGATGAAAATCGTCTGCATCAAAGAATGGCAGGTCTAATTTTTTAGCTAATAATTCGCCAATAGTGCTTTTGCCACTACCTGAAACGCCCATGATGAAAATTATATTCATTGTTTTATAGTCCAGTAATACTTTCATGGTAAAAAATCGTTAATTGGTCAATGCTGGGCGACACTTTGAAAGTGTCGCCCAGTATTGACTACCTAATTGTTGATCTACTGTATTGATTTATTATTGAAAAAATTAATCTGAAATTCCGTTCGCCCTACTTCAATTGTCTGCAAAGAAAAGGTAAAATCATGATTTCTTAAAATATCTCGAATTAAAGTTAGGCCTATCCCTTGCCCTGTTCGCTTGGTACTAAAAAAAGGAGTAAATAATTGTGCTTCCATTGCTTTAGGAATCCCTTTTCCTGTATCCCGAATAATCAATTGACGGTCTTTTTCATTGATCATAAAGGTAATCATCCCATCTTCTCCGATAGCTTCCAAGGCGTTTTTAATGATATTGACCAATACTTGTTCCATTTGAGGAACATCCATTTTTACCATAAATGGAATTGCTGTTTTTTCAAAATCAAAAACTACTTGCTGTTGTGCTGCTTTTGCATGAAAAAGTACGATAACCGATTGTAGTAATTGATTTAAATCATACCTTTCCTTGTTAGGTAAAGGCAGTCGAATAATATCCGCAAAATTGCGCATAAAATAATTCAAGCGGTCATTTCGCTCAATGGCTACTTCCAAAGCATCTTGATAATCGGTTCGATCTGCAAGGGAAATTTGTTCCTTAAAATTTAGGATAGATTCTAATATCGAATTAATCGCCCCAATAGAATTATTGACCTCATGTGCCATCATCCGAATGACCTTACCATAAGCCTTCTTTTCTGCTGCCAATATTTCTACCGTCAATTCTTCTAAAGTGATAAAATGATGATTAAATCCTCTATCTACAAAGTGCGCTTTTTGGCACTTAAAGGTCTGCACGCCGTTCAGTTGAATGGTCTTAGCTTCTCCTGTTTTCAGTTCTTTTAAAATGGGCGTTATGGCATGATTTAAGGAATGGATAGCTTGACCTTTTAAAGGCCGATTATCTATTCCTAATAAGGTTCTTGCTTTTGGATTTAAACTAGCAATATTTTCATCAAAATCTAAAATTAAAATACCAACAGGAGAAGTCTGAATTAATTTATCTAAGAAAAAGTGTTGTTCTTGTTGCTTGATACCTTCCAACCTCAACTCATCTATCATTTGGTTATAGGTCCCTACTAATTTGTCCATTTCTGCATTACCCGTTTCTAGGAATTTCACATTAAAATCTCGGTCTTTGATCGCTTCTGTTCCTGCGGTAATGGTTTGAATGGGTTGAATGAGTGAACGATATAATCGGATAGACAATAGTATGGAGCCCAAAATAAAAAATTCGGAAACGATGAACCAAATCTTATTGTCTTGAAAAATTTGAAAAGAAAGGAGGAGTAAAGTCAGATGGATGATAACAACGAAAAGGATATATTGGGTCCAGATTTTCACTAAAAAGGATTTTAGAAAAGATAATATAAGTCTATCTGAATCCCTGTCCTTTCATTAATCCGTGGTAGATTAATTTTTACCACAGATTAATGAAGGGACACGGATGATAATAGTATTTGATAATTAGTCCTCATAATGAATACTGTATTTTTCTAATCGGCGATATAGCGCACTTCTAGTTATCCCTAATGTTTTAGCGACTCTAGAAATCTTGCCACTATGAAACTCCATTGCCTTTTTTATCATCGTCACTTCCATTTCTTCTAAGGTCATGGTACCTACTTCTGGCAAGTCTTTGACCCCACTTTTTCTAGGGGCAGCCATTGCTTGTTTTTGAAAGTCACCAATTGTCAACTTATCACTAGTCGTTACCAAAACCGTTCGTTCTACTAGGTTTTTTAGCTGGCGGATATTCCCTTGTAATTTTAATTCTTTCAACCATTTTAAGGCGGCTTTATCAACCGTTAAGTTAGGTCGATTATACAATTCTTTCAAATTATTGACAAAAAAATTGACCAATAGTGGAATATCTGATTTTCGTTCTCGCAAGGCTGGCAAACGAATGGTGATTAAGTTAATTCGATAAAAAAGGTCTTCTCTAAACTTATTTTCGCTAACCAATTCCTCTAAATTTTTATTCGTTGCACAAACTACTCGCACATCCACTTTTTTAGTTCGACTACTGCCCAATACTTCAAACGTTTTATCTTGTAAAACCCGCAATAATTTCACCTGATTATTCATTTCCATATCCCCAATTTCATCCAAAAAAATACTGCCTTGATTCGCCATTTCAAAACGCCCCATTCTATCAAAACGAGCATCGGTAAAAGCGCCTCTTTTATGCCCAAATAATTCACTTTCAAATAAGGTCGCTGGAATACCGCCTAAATTCACTTTGACAAAAGGTTGGTTCTTTCTAAGGCTATTTTGATGGACCGCTTCCGCAATTAATTCCTTACCCGTTCCACTTTCGCCCATGATTAAGACCGTTGCATTAGTTTGTGCTATTCTACCAATGGTTTCTAGGATGTTTAATAAAGCAGGGTTTTCCCCTACAATTTGTTCAAAGTTATATTTTTGGTCGAGTTTTTTACGGGTTAACGATTGCTTTTTTGATTGATTAAGTTGTAAGGTAGTTTGAATCGCTTGCAGTAAATTATCGTTTCGCCACGGTTTAGCAATAAAGTCTTTTGCGCCTAACTTAATTCCTTCTACGGCTAATTCAATCGTTGCCCAACCCGTAATTAAAATGATAGGAATACGCACATTAATGGCTTTGATTTTTTGTAGTAAAACCAATCCTTCTTCGCCCGATGTTTGGATAGAAAAATTCATATCCATTAATATCAATTCAGGCGTATTGTTTTGCACAAAATCAATAGCAGCTTCGGGTGTTGCTACACCTTTTGTGGTAAAGCCTTCTTGTTTTAGCAAAAGGGTTAGGGAAGTTCTGACTGCTTTATCGTCGTCTATTATTAGTATCATAATTTCAATTTAACACAAACCATTCAATATATTTTGGTAATTGACTGCCTAAATAATAGGGGAGATTCATCAAACGATAATCAACCCCATTCGGTGTAGTAACCGTTTCAATAGAAAATTGATTGTTTAATAAGCGGACAGCAAATGGATGTCCGCTTCGCTCCACAAATTGGTGCAGAGAACGAAGTCTTCCCTGTTTACCTGATTTTATTTCAATTGGCACTATATATTTTCCAGCTTGGTAAACTAAATCTACTTCAGCAGTACTATTTGCATTTTCTCTTACCCAAAAACTAGGTCGATATAAAGGAGAAATAAATTGGGCAGCAAGTTCCTGTGCAATCAGATGTTGAATAATCCTACCTTTTGAGAATTGATTCATATCTTTTACCATCAATAATTCCCCTTGTAAGCCTAAAGTATAGATGAGCAATCCAGTATCTAAGAACTGTAAACGTGGGCGGCGTTTCACCTCCAATGTTATAGGAGGCTGCAAATTAGTAGTCGGATAAATTAGCTGGATAATTCTTGCTAAATCTAAAGCTTGAAATGCTTCTCTTATTTGCCTAGCGCTATATTGTGCTTGGGTAAAATGACTGAAATTTATGCGGTCTTTTTCGCCAGGAGCAGCTTGCATAATAAATCGAATTACGTTTCGTTCTTGTCGATTTTTGGCATATTTCTCTACATCGTCACGGTAACTTTGCCATAAGTTAGCATAGAGTGGTAGTAAATTAGGTATCGTCTGGTCTATCGCATATTGTTGTACTATCTCAGGCATTCCGCCAATCACTACATAATTATGAAAGTGTTCTAATAAAAGAGAATGCGCATAAGTATTTATAGGAATTGTTGACAATTCAGATACTAAAGTTATTTGCCCAATTGCATTTAGATATTCTCCAAAGTCTAATGGATGTAAAACAATTTGTTCGACCCTTCCTACTGGAAAAGAGGGAATATCTCCTAAAGCAAATTCTAGTAAAGAGCCTGCTGCTATAACATGCAATTCTGGAAATTCTTCATAAAAATACCGCAACTGTTGAATTGCTCGAGGCGACTCTTGAATTTCGTCAATAAATAGTAAAGTGGGTCTATTTTCAAGCCGTTTTCCCGTCTGTAGGAATATAGCGTTTAAAATATTTTTAGGCGTGTCTATTTCTGTAAATATCCTTTTGTATTCCCTTTTTTCAAGGTTAATCGTTATAAAATTGGGGTAAGTATCCCCGAATTGTTTCACAAGTGTGGATTTCCCAACTTGACGAGCTCCTCTAATAATTAAAGGCTTCCGATTCCTACGTTCTTTCCAATTTAATAGATATTCCAGCAATCTTCTATGAAAAAGCATATTGACAATGTTTGATTTACGGGGTAAATTTAATCATTTTTTGTTGCAAATCATGGGTTATTTTTAATTTCAATATTTAATCAAATAAACCATTATCTTTGTTATAAAAAGAAAACAACACCAATGAGTAGCATTTCTAAATTCTCTACCGTACACTTTTTAAAAACGCCGCCTTTAGCGGCTAAAATATGGGATTTGGGGTGAACAATGCACGACAGAGAGTTTCTAAAATAAAATATCTAGTTACTTTACTCGAAAAGGCAAACCTTCGACATGGGAAAATGTCGATTATGGTGGTACTACTATTTCTCTCAAAAGAATTTATAATAAAATTGACTTTATCAAGAAAGCTGACAATTAACGTTTATCATTAAAAAATCAAGAATTACTCACCAAGCAGAGCTTGGCGCTACCCGAAAAAAATCCGTTGGGCATATTAATCCGTTGGGAAAATCACCGAATCAATTCCCCAAACTTCCGCCGAAATAAGCCATTAAAAATAGCCCCTCGATGCGACTCCTTGTTTAAAGTTACCAATCTTACCTTATCTGGAAAACTAGTCGCTAAAGTCTCTCCGTGTTCAAAAGGAATCACTCTATCATTTGTGCCATGAAAAATCGTTACTGGACAGGTTACTTTTTCCAAATGACTTTGATTATCCAAAGGATATTTAATCAAAAAATTGGGAATGTATATAGGCACATATCGTTTTTTTAATTCGTAAAAATTAATATATGGAGCTATCATCACCAATTGCTGTGGGCTATTATTCGCTGCCAAATAAGAAGCCATACCACTCCCCAAAGAATACCCTGCTAAAATAATTTGGTCTTCCCGATAACTTTCTTTTACATAATCATAGACCTTTTGTACATCCGCATATAACTGTTTTTGCGAATCAATTTCCCCATCACTTTTACCATAACCTCGATAATCGACCATTAAAATGTCGTAGCCATTATTAGACATATTCATTGCTTGATGCTGGCAGCGTTTATTTGACCCTCGATTGCCGTGTAAGTATAAAACTACCCCTTTTGGATTTTCGGCTCTTATCCAAAGGGCATTTAAAAATACGGCTTTATCTACTTCTATTTCTACTTCATTTGTTGAGCTAAAATGATAGTCTTCATGTAGCTTATGCGGATTAAAAATCATACTGTCTTGCCCAAAATAAAGCCCTAGGCACAGGATGGCATACATAATAAACAGCGTTTTGGCAATTCCTTTTAAGGTTTCCACAGGATGACAGGTTTTTGCAGGATTTAACAGGATACAAGAGCTTTTGGGAAATTATACTATTTAATCTGTATAGAATCCGTTGGGAAACTAATCCGCTGGGCAAAAAATACACCCAACGGATTTGACGAACTAGATGTCATTTTAGTTATTTTTTTAATATTAGTTTTTAATCTGACGCTCTAATTTATTGTATCCCATTCTTTCCTATTTGATTATATAAAAATTGTTTTTCTATCTATTAGATGCTTTAACTTCAAAGAAGTGGCGTACTCCATTTAACAAACAAAACATTTCTAAAAATAACAAAAACTATTTACCCTTTTTCAGTTCTTTAGAAGTACGCCCAATTTTATCTGTCTAATCCGCATGTAAAGCCACCGCAGGATGAATTTTTGAAGCTTGCCAACTTGGATAAAAAGCACATATTATGACTAAAAAATAAATTAAAAAGACCGCTACAATAATCGCTTTGAAATAAATGATATTTTCAATACCAAAAACCCCTAGAATTGGTAATTGTATGGCAAAAAAACTACCCAATAATAAAGCAAAGGTTGTGATGACCACTACTTCTCCTATAAATTGCCCCGCTATTAATGCTTTTGTTGCCCCCAACGCCCTTCTTGTCCCTATTTCTCCTTTACGCTGATTAATAGTTGACCAAAGTATGCCAAATAAACCTAAAATCACATTAAAAATTAAAAAAGCGCAGACCGTCAACATCATAACTCCTGGTACAATCACCAAATTATTGATTGATTTTCGTTTATCTGTTAAATGTTCTATCTCTATTTGATGTCCTTTAGCAATTTGCGTAATCGCTCTGGATAATTGCCCTTCAAATTCAGCCGTCGTGCCTGCTTTTACTTTCACCAATAAGGTTTCTATTTGGTCTTTATAGGCAGGTAGGATAACCGTCTCCTCTAAGTCTTGAAAATCTCCTCTCCATCGGAAATTATCTATTACACCGACCACTTTATAGGGGCGCTTTTCATGGTTGTTTAGCATTTGCCCAACTCCTGGTTCCTGTTCAAATAAAGTAGCTCGCAATGCTTTATTAATGATAATTGGGGTATATTTCAAATCATTTGCATCCGTACCAAACCATGCCCCTTCCACCAATGGCATTTCCATAACATCTTCATAATTTTCATCTCCTACGATTAATCTTACATTTATTGCTTCTTGCCCCTCTTTTTGCAAATTAAATCCATTCCGAGTCATACTAAAAGGGATCGCAGAACTACTAACGGTGACCGATTCGACGGCCTCAAACGCCTTCACTCGATTTAGAATCTCCGTTTTTTGTTGACCTAACTGATTTGCATCTGCCCTAGTACTCTCAAACCATACCACCCATACATTATCAGACTCAAAACCCATTGGCCGACTATAATTGGTGTGTTGATAAAATATAAAACTCAATACGGCAAATAAGACCAAAAAAGAAAAAAATATTTCTATAATTAATAAGCTATGATTCCGCTTACTATTCCACATTAATTTAAATAATTGTTGTATCATGTTGATGATTGAATTAAAGGTATAAAGGTTAAAAGGTGCATAGGTACAAGGGGCTTTACGCTGTTCCATTTTTTAAGGCAGAGACTACATTGACTTTGGACATTCTAAAAGCAGGTAGCACACCAGACATCAAACCAAAAAACAAACAAAATAAAAAGCTAATCCATAGTACTTTTAAATTGAGTACTAAATCTAAATCGGGAATAAATCCACTACTGTTTAAGTAATGAATGGCAAGGATAGATAAAAGCACGCCTATTACGCCGCCAATTAAAGTGATAATGATATTTTCAACGATAAACTGGAAAACTAAAGTAGAAGAAGTGGCCCCAAAAGCTTTCCGTACCCCAATTTCAGAGGACCGTTCCATAATGCGACTGACATTGATATTGATTAAATTAATGGCTGGCAAGGCCATAAAAAGAAAAATAAAAAAGCCTAAAAACAGATAAAAACTATGGGTACTAACCTCTCTTGCGATTACGGTGCTATGAATAAAATTTTCTAATAATGGTTCGGCTGCACTTTCAAAATAATCCCATCCATCTGGCAAGGCCACTTTAGGCAATAACTCCGCAAATTCGGCTTGTATAGCTGCAAATTCTGATGCATCATTCGCTAATACAATACCGCCAAATCCGCTATTACTAGTCAAATCTTTATTTGCCTTTAGATTGGTATTACTAGTATAAGGCACATAAATATCTGCCGAGGTAAGGACTTGGGTTATCGGAACGCCTTTTACTACGCCTATAATTTTATATTTTTCTAGCCCAATTTCAATCGCTTCTCCTAATACATCGGTACGATTTCCAAAGTAGCCTGTTCTAGTTTTTTCAGAAATCACCGCTACCTTACCTCCTTCTTCCAAATGTTGTTGATTAAAAGGCTTTCCTGCTAAAAATTCAAATGCCATGATGTCCCAAAAAGTAGCATCTGTTGTTTTTATAAATAATTTTAAGCGATGATCTCCATAAAAAGCATCTACTCTTTTGGGTACTAAGGAAGCCATCCCAATTTTCTGAGGCGTTTTCATACTTTTGACATATTTATCAATAAAATGAAAACCACTCGCTCCATTATTATACCCTCCCCACTTACTACTTGACATGGTTGCATAGGTAACATACAAACACTTATCTTTATTGACTTCGGGATAATTTGGGCTAAATAGATGGTCTGAAAAAGCGGTTAAGACCATTAAAACCATTAGCGTTATGCTGATGCCAAAGAGGCTGACGAAGGTGAAAAACTTTCTTCTTTGCAAAACTTTCCAGGCTATCTTTATATAATTTTTGAGCATTTTTATAATTGTTTAATTGCTTTATTGTTAAATTGTTATCTTGCTACACATACTTAAGCATAAAAACTAGTCTACTATGGGAAACACACAGAAATACCTTAAACTTAGTGATATAGAATGTTATAGAATATCTTTTAATCTTTCTAATTATGTTTGGCATATAGTTATGAGATGAGATTGGTTCGCTAAAAAAACTGTTGGCTCTCAATTTGTAGAAGCCGTTGATTCTATTTCCGCTAAGAGCTTGTTGGAAGTTTGTTCTTTGAGTCGAAAATAGTTCATTTTTTGCTTAGACGAGGCGCAAAAAACCGAGTTACCCCTTTGGGTAATGAGGATTTTTGCAACATGAACAAACACCGTTTGTGAACCGCTTGCGGATGGGATGCTAAAGCGGAAAAGGGACATTTACAGACCAATTAATAAATCCCCAACAAGCTCTTATATTGCTGAAGGATTTGGTCGTTATCACAAAAAAGATAAAATCAAATTTTACAGATATAGTCAAGGTTCAAACAAAGAGAGTTTTGATTGGAATCAAAAATCAAAAGTTAGAAATCTTTTAACTCCCGAAGAATATCAACACATCTTAACAGAACTTCAAAAACTACCTCATTCCATCAATAAGTTGATTAAATTCACAAATGATAAATTGAAAATTTGAAGACGTTGATTCCGTTATTTGTTAGATTATTAAATTGTTGATATTCTCGTCATATTAGCAATAAAACAATTATAAAACTTGCATCCCATCGAATAAGCGTACCAAACGATTTGTCCGCTTCGCCATGTTTTCATCGTGCGTTACCATCACTATTGTTGCCTTATCTATCTGATTCAGGTTCAATAAAATATCCATAATTTCATTGCCCATCACACTATCTAAATTCCCTGTTGGTTCATCAGCTAAAATAATAGACGGTCTGCCGACAATGGCTCTAGCAATCGCCACTCTTTGTTTTTGCCCGCCTGATAATTGGGAAGGGAAATGCTTCATTCGATTTGCCAAACCTACTTTTTCTAAAGCAATTGCTGCCAGTTCTCGCCGTTGCTTTGCTGTAGATTTTCGATAAATCAAAGGCAATTCCACATTATCAATTACTGATAAATCATTAATTAAATGAAAGCTCTGGAAAATGAAACCAATGTTCTGATTTCTAAAAGCTGCTAGTTGTTTGTCCGAATGTTTTTTGAAGTCCGAGCCAGCTATTTGTACAGCCCCTTCTGATGGTTCGTCCAGCAAACCAATGATATTTAAAAGGGTACTTTTTCCACAACCTGATGGCCCCATAATAGACAGGAATTCTCCTTTGTCTATGGATAAGTTGATGTTATTTAAGGCGACTGTTTCTATAGTCTTAGTTCTATAGACTTTTTCGATGTTTTGTAATTGTATCATTTTTTATTGTTTTATTATTTACAGGATGACAAGATTTTTCAAGATTAACAGGATTGAGTACATCCTAAGGAAAAATCCGTGTAAATCCGTTCAATCTGTCTAAATCCGTGGTCCAATCCTATTTAGTTAGTAGCGTAAATTATCTTCTGCCGTTCCTCAAAATCGTAGAGCGTCCTCGTCCGAATAGTCAACCAAGTCTGCCAAAAATCTCGCAAAGAAAAAATATAATCTCGTTTAGCTTGGTCCTTTTCCTGTAGGGCAATCGTCAAATCAGTAATGCTCAAATTACCTATAAAATAGCGATTTTTGGCAATTTCATAGCGTTCGGCAGCAATGTCGTCCGCTTCTTTGGATAAGGCTAATTGGTCTTTTAGCATATTAAAAAGCGTAATCAAAGTATAAATTTCTTCTTCAAAAACAATGCGGTCTTGTTCCACTTCATATTCGACTAATTGTTTATTGGCTTTGGCAGTTTCCATGCGAGATTTGGAGCGTCCCCAATCCATAATGGGAATTTCAAAACCTATTTGAATCGTTTCTCTATCTTGTGGACTTTTGTAAATATCGGTCACATTTTGGGCAGTATTAGACAAACCAAAAGCAGCAAAAATATTCGCTCGAAAACCATTTTCGCCTTTAGCTTTTGCTACTTCTCGTTCAGCTTCTAAACTTCTTCTTTTAAAGCCAATGGCATCGCCTCGATTCACAAAAGCTTCTTGTAAGGCTCGGTTAGCATCTATTTGTAAATCAGGTATGGTTGTTGGTAAAATCAATTCAATCTCCTCTGCATCTCGATAGGCAATAAAAGATTTTAATTGCAAATCCGCAATCTCCAAACTTTGTTCCGCACTCGCCGCCGATTTCTTGGATTGCAAAACCCCTAAACGCAATTGTAATAAATCATTTTTAGAAATTTTGCCTAAATCAAATCTTTCCAAAGCTATTTTATAAATGGTGTCATTATTACTTAAATTACTTTGAGCAATTTGTAAATTGACTTGGGCAATCAAGAAATCAAAAAAGCGATTGGCTGCGGTTAAACCTATATTTTCTAAAGATTCAATATATGCTTGTTTGGATTCCTCAAAGCGTAAGGGTTCTGTTTTTTTGTCCCATTTTAGTGGATTAAAAGCAAATAATGGTTGCTGAATACCAATGCCAATCGGTAGCCCATTATACAATCTAAAATCTCTATCAAAATCATCAAATCTTTGTAATTGGGAGTTTACAAAAACCGTTGCGCCCGTTGCGGCAATCGTTTGACTCAATGAAAAAGTTAAGTCCGAATTATTATTGGTGATTGGTTGAAATTCAATCGTTCCATCAGGTTGTAACACCTCTTGAAAGGTTCGATTAAAATTTGGTAAAGTACCACTTAACGTTAACTGGGGTTTATAATTAGATTGATAACTTTTGTATTGCCAATAAGCTGTTTCTTTTTGGGTATTGGCTTGTCTAGATGCAATGGATTGGCTTTTTGCTAGTTCAATTACTTGGTTTAGGGATAATTGCACAGCATTTTGGTTTCTAGTGTATGCTCTATTTGACGAAAAAGCTTTTCCCCCGCTTTGAGATGGCTTTTGCTGAGAGCAAAAAGGTAAAGCAGTAAGGGTTGGAAGGTGGATTTTTATTCTATTTTCCCTCAATTCCAAAACTTCCTCCCCCTGCCCCCCTCCAGAGGGGGAAAAGGTCTGTGCTAACTCAAAATTTTCAGATAAAAATTGAGCCGCTAATTTATTAAAAACCAATAAACTCAAAGTGATATATAAAATAATTATTCTCAAAATAAATCAATTTTAATAGTCCAAAAATTTATTGCTCATCATTCTCCCTCCCTCCCACTTCGTGGTTCTCTCGCTTGAAAGTCCACTGGACTTTCACCCTATGGGTTCGCTCATTCATCATTCATCGTTAATAACTATTTCGTCCAAGTGCGCATACCCTTTCATATCCGTAATAATCACTTCTTCCCCTGCTTTGAGGTTATCGAGTATTTCTACATAATCAAAATTAGATAGCCCTATTTTTACTGCTCGTCGTTTGGCAATTCCATTTTTGACCACATAAATATCTTGTTGTTTTCGACCTTTAAAAATAGGCCCGTTAGCAACTCGAATGGTGTTACTGTTTGACTGAGTAACCAAAAAGACTTCAACCTTTAAATTAGGGCGTAATAAGTCGTGATTGGGTGCTTGCAATTGCACCACAAATTGTATCACCCCATCTGTAACAGTCGGTTTGATATTGCTGATTTGACCACTTAAATCTTGTTCGTTGATGCGGATAATCGCAGCTTGTCCAATGTGAATTTTTTCTCCATAAATATCAGAAATCGCTCCTGCCACACTAAAACTTCCCAAGTCAGCTATTCTTGCTAAGGCTTCGCCTTCGTTAACCGTTGTCCCTATATTTTCATTGACCCAAGTTAGTACGCCTGCTCTAGAGGCAACCACTTCTGCTTGTTCTAATTTCCTAGCAAATTCTTTTAAATCTTTGCCTTGAATGGCTAATTGTAATTCAACTTCTTTAAGGTCGCTTGTTACTGATTGTTGTTTATAAGCCAAATCATTTTCTAGTTGTTTCTTTTCTAGTTCGGCTATGGCTAAATTGAGTTTTACTTTTTCCATGGCTGCTTCCGTTCCTCCACCGATAGTAACCAAGCGATTGGCATCAGCTAAATCTGCTTTTAAACCATTAATGCGCAAACCTTTGATTTCATTATTAATTTTTAAATCGTATAAATTTTTGTCTAGCTGTAATTTTAATTGGACAATGCTATTTTTTTTGAGAGATAATTGGTCGTTTAATTTCTCTTGTTTTAGCAAAGCAAATTCTTTGTTTAACACTAAAATGGGTTGATTGGCTACTACTCGACTTCCAACTGGTATTAAAATCTCCTCAATTTCTGCTTGAATAGAACTGGTAATCACTTGCTCAAATTCGGGTAAAACTTCTCCTGTAGCGACAATGGTGTTAGCTATATTTCCCATCTCTGCTACGGCTGTTCTAAATTTATTTGTTGCTAAAGAAGTGGTCAAAGATGAGCGCAAAAAATACAGACCTACAGCAATAGCCCCAATAATGATTATTGCCCAGCCTATATTTCGGGAACGTCGCTGTTGGATGACTTGGTCGGATAATTCTCTGTCCATTGTTTACTTTTTTAAAATTAAATTAAACCAAACGATTATGCCAATATAAATTCAAGAGGTGTACCAAGTTATAAATAACTGACTATCAATTACTTGCAATTACATTCTGTTTTTTAGTTGTTTTAAAAGCGAACGGGGTGTTCGATATCGAACACTTTTGAAAAGAGATAATTGAAGGAAAGATTGTATTTCTTTAAGAACAATTAATTCCAAAAATAATTGCGCAAGAGAATACTTTCATATATATTTGCAAGTAATCACTTGCGTATCAAATAATAATTATGAGAAGAGATGTATTTAATGCTATTGCAGACCCTACGAGAAGGGGCATACTAATATCTTTGACAGACGAATCACAGAATGTCAATGCTTTGGCAGACAAGTTTGACATGACCAGACAAGCAGTCTCCTTACATATCAAATACCTACAAGAATGCGGTGTTATCACTATAAAAAAAGAAGGTCGAGAACGTTATTGCAATCTTGAAGTTCAAAAACTAACAGAAGTAGCTGATTGGTTAGAACCTTTCAGAAAGATGTGGGCTGGAAAATTCATTCAGCTTGATAAATTATTGGGAGAACTACAATCTAAACCTAAAAAGGAATTATAAAACACAATTAAAAATGATTAACAAGCCACTAATAATAGAACAGGAATTCAATGCACCAATAGAGCTTGTTTGGCGTGCAATTACCGAAAAAGAGTTAATGAAAAAATGGTATTTTGATATTTCTGATTTCAAGCCCCAAGTAGGCTGTAAGTTTCAATTTGAAGGAGGTCAGGAAGACAAGCGTTATACACATCTATGCGAGGTTTTAGAAGTAATCCCTTACAAAAAACTCAAGTATTCCTGGAAATATGAAGGATATGTAGGACTATCCTTTGTAACGTTTGAATTATCTGCTGTTGGTGACAAAACCAGCGTGAAGCTAATCCACGAAGGGCTTGAAACATTTACAAACCCAGATTTTATCAGAGAAAATTTTATTGGTGGATGGAAATATCTGATTCACGAATCCTTAAAGGAATACTTAGAAAATGGCAAAGCGCTTCGATATTGGTAGTCACAAAGAACGCCACTATTGCAACTCTACCACTATTTCTTTTTGAATCTATCTTGAACATATTTAACGATTTCACTTGTCTTTTTGATGGTAATATTTTCTGACCCAGATCGCACCACAAAATATTCTAGTTCCTTTCCATTTCCATCATTTTTCTTATAAAAAACAGGAATATTAGAGGAACCACAGTCAATTCGTATTATTTTTTATCATTTATTTTTTCAAAATCATACGTTATGTATTTTAGAAAATTAAGCCCCAATTTTTTCGGACCTCCACATTTATCATCTTTTGAATTTCACAGGTAGAAATTCGTAAAATTGAAACATCCATCTTAGATTTGCCGCATTTCTGACATTTCACAACTACTATTTTGCTAATATTTTACATATTGACTCTTTTTATATTTGAGACAGAGAGACATCCAAAGCTTTGTCCTACTTTAGCAACCTCAATCCCTCAGACTTTATCTATCAAGCAACACATACTGTTTAAAAAATTTAACCATTACCTAGACATTAGAGTAGGCAGTAGGCAGTCGTGCTATAGCAAGACTGATTTAATCACGCTTATCGTCCAATTTTAATGTCAAAAAACTTAAACAGTTATGACAAAAAAGGTCTTACTTTTACCAATCTTATGCTTGTTCTTTGCTCAATTTAGTACCGCTCAACATACTTATTGCGGTCATCAAAGAGCAATGACTCAACTGGCAACCCAGTACCCTTCTTTCCCAAAGGTAGTTCAACAAACTTTTGCCGAAGCTCAAAGGAATCGAGTACAAAGCCGTTCTAATGAAGTGCATCAAGTACAAGTTGTCGTGCATGTGGTGCATAATACGGAAGTACAAAATATCTCTGATGAGTTAATCCATGAGCAAATTGCCATCTTAAATGAAGATTTTCAAAGCCTTAATGCAGACCAAGCCAATGCTAGAGAGATGTATAAAGCGATTGCTGGTAACGCAGGCATGGAATTCGTTTTAGCAACGACTGACCCAGAAGGCAATCCAACCAATGGTATTACTCGTACCGCAACGGAAGTAGAAACTTTCGTAGATTTAGATTTAGACATAGCTACTTTAATAGATGCAGCAGCCGAATGTGGTTTAGATTTTACTTGTATTCAAGAAAAAATCTTAGTTGGTGGCTTAGAAGGGGGTGCTGAAAATGGCGCTGTACAAATGGACGATGTAAAAAGAAGTGATAGAGGTGGTATCGATCCTTGGGATACCGATAGATATATTAATATTTGGGTCACTAATTTAAATATCGACTTTTTAGGACAGCAAATGCCTGCTATTTTAGGTTTCGCTTATCCACCTGCTGGCGCCCCTAATTGGCCCGCAGAAATTTTTGCAGAAGATTTATCTTCCATTGCAGGAGTAGTCGTTCACCATGAGGCATTCGGCAAAAGCAATGCAGGAGAAGGATTACTAGGCAATTTAGCAGATGGAGGTCGAACAACTACGCACGAAATGGGTCACTATTTTGGCTTGCGTCACATACATGGCGATGGAGGTTGTGACGAAGATGATGGGATCTCTGATACACCAAGTGCTGATGCTAGTCAACAAGCACAGGCAGACCCAGAAAATTTACCCATTTGTTCAGATTTATACAGCATCAATACTTGTGATTTAGATGACATGCCGGACATGGTAGAAAATTATATGGACTATAATGCCATTACTTGCCAGAACTTATTTACGCAAGAACAAGTGGATATTATGCGAGCGATGTTGGAAGGACCAAGAGCTGGATTAATTGGGCAAATGAGTACAAGTACTGCAGAAGAAATAGCAGCTACTCAAGGATTTAAGGTTTTTCCAAATCCTACTGCTGCTACCTTAAATCTTTCTTTGGAAGGCTATAATATTGCCGATTTCCAAGTTCGAGTACAAAATATTTTGGGTGCAGAAGTAGCAGTTCCTGTAACTAGCGGAAACACCCAAATTGATATGAGTCGATTAAATAATGGCGTTTATTTAGTCAATTTAGTGAAAGCAGATTTGCAAATTGTTAAGAAAGTATCTGTACTTACAAAATAACAAGATTACCATATTTTACAGTTTTTCTAAAAAACTTAAAATAGCTAAAACAAGACTATGGTTGAAAGTAGTCGAGACCAAATATTTTCCTATTTTATTGGTCGCTTTTTCTGAATAGCTGCGTTAAAAATTTTGACCATAGCTGGGCTGGGTTATGCTAAAAATGCATCCCGTCCGCTTTGCGGTTCATAATCGGCGATTATTCATCTTGCTCTTCAAAAAAATCGACTCACTAAAATTTGGAAACTATTTAATCTCAGCTACTTAACAGAACGATGACAACCAAACTTAACATTCTTTTGAATTATTATTTAAAAAGGTTGAAGCAGGCAGTATTTACTGTCTGCTTTTTTTAATGACAATTTGCTAAACCCGCCTGACTACGTGCAGGCAGGTCTCAAAGATTTAGGAAACCTAAGTACTTGGACAAATGGTTTAAATTTTCCTGATTATAACGGATTGCGGTAATTCAAAAAATAACCCCTTTAGGGGTTTTACCTGCCGGCAGGCAGGCAGGCAGGCAGGCAGGCAGGTGTTGGTAGAAAATGAGGTCTTTTGCGGCTAAAATGTGCCTTTAGATACATTATGTGTCACCTAACGTACCTAAAGGCACGTTAATGATGGGCTGAAATTTATCTTTCTACCAACATTTTGTCCCGCTGGGATAGTTTCACCGCAAAACATTACAATCAGTAATTTTAAGACAGGATTTCAAGATTTACATGATTTTTATTATCCAGTAGTTAAGTCCTGCACATCTGGGATACCAACATCAACATAAAATGCTTCCGAAAAAGATAGTTTGTGGCAGAAAATATATTTAGCAAATAAATCCCTAGATTTGTTCAAAAATGTAATGAGATATTATTGCTGCTTCCTTTTATGTTTTTGTTTAAATTTGATTGAAATGCCTGCTCAAAACGATGCGCCTCCCAAAGCTAAAGTAATTATTTTTACCACAGGCGGTACAATTGCCAGCATCAATGGCCAACCTATGATTGATGGACCTGTTTTGGTACAAGCTGTTCCCGAATTAATTAATTATGCGGAGGTTGAAGTGATTGAATTTAGCAAAATTGGTTCTTCTCAAATGACGCCTGCTCATTGGTTAAAATTATCCCAAAAAGTCAACGCCGTTTTAAAAGACACGGCTGTAACAGGTATTGTTATAACACATGGTACGGATACGATGGAAGAAACTGCTTTCTTCTTGAACCTGACCGTAAAATCTGATAAACCAGTAATAATGGTCGGTTCAATGCGGTCGAGCAATGAAATATCTGCCGATGGTCCCGCCAACTTATTGAATGCGGTAAGAGTCGCAACGGATAAAAAAGCGATTGGGCAAGGAGTTTTATTGGTCTTAAATGAACATATAGCTGCCGCCAGAAATGTCTTTAAAAACCATAATCGAAATGTTCACACTTTCCAATCTCCCGAATTGGGATATTTAGGTTTTGTAGACCCCGATAAAGTTATTTTTTATCAAAAGGTGTTGCAGCCACATACCATCCAAACGGTGTTTGATATTAGCGCATTAGATAGCTTACCTAAAGTGGAATTGGTACAAGATTATACTGGTTTTGACTCGGCTATCTTAGATTACTTTTTTAGCAAAAAATTGGATGGATTAGTGGTACAGACTTTTGCAGGTGGTCGAGCAAGTGCAGGTGTTAGAAAAGGATTGCAAAATGGGGCTTCTAGTGGCATTCCTGTTATCATGGCTTCTGGTGTGCCGAATGGACGAATTATTGGTCCACCACCTTATGATTTTCCAGCTATCTTTTCTAATGATTTTCGAGGGAATAAGGCTCGGATTTTGTTGATGCTTTGTTTGGCGGAAGAGATGGATATGGTGAGGATTAAGGCTGCTTTTGATTTGTATTAATAAGTCATAAATCTGTTGGGCATCTAATCCGTTGGGTAAATTATTTTACGCCTAATGGATTTTTAGATTTTAATCTAGCTTATTAGCTACTTCAAAATCTCTTACGGCTCCACAATATTAAACAACAAATCAAAAGGCGTACCGACCATTTTCTGAAAATCCGCATACTCGCTTCTATTCCCTTCTATAGTAATATTTCCAGCCAAGACTTGTTTTAAACCCGTCGTTTTTTTCGTCAAAATATCATTCATCACACTTTTATTCATCGTGATGGTTGCATTCGGATTTTCGGCTAATACGCCCATCCGATTATGTAAAACATCATTCACTAAATAAAGGGATATTTGCTCTTCAATATCAGGAAAGACCAGATTAAAAGTATAGGTTTTTCCATTCGTTTGAGAACGGTCTAGTCGAACTGCCATATAATCATAAAAATTATCCAGAGGTAAGTTCGTAACAATAGCATCTGAGTTGGTGATGCCTTTTAAATATTTGGTCGTAATACCTTCTTGCAATTCTTGTGCGCCCGTTAAATAAAAATTTCGCCAAGGGCCAGATTCTGCGGTATAAGCTAATTGCTGATAAACGGTGGCTAATAGTTTTCTAGCGGCTTTATTACTGGGTTCTGCAAAAACAACGTGGTTTAAAACCGTCGCTGCCCAACGATAATTGCCTATTTGGATGTCTTTATTGACCTTCTCCAATATTGCTGTAGAACCGCCCATATAGTCCACATAATGCTTCGCCTCCGCAGCTGGTGGCAAGGCATGTAAATTCGCAGGATTGCCATCAAACCAACCAAAATATAATTGGTATTGAGCCTTTGAGTTATGACTTAAGGTGCCATAATAGCCTCGATTCGCAAAGAAAGAAGAGAGTGATTTGGGTAACTTAATTTGTTCCGCTATTTCCGTCATGGTATAGCCGTTATTCGCTAAATATAAGGTCTCATCATGGATAAATTTGTATAAATCTCGTTGTTTGGTCCATAGTTCCAAAATGTCTTCCTTTCCCCAAGTTGGCCAATGATGACTCCCAAAAGAGACGACTGTTTTATCCCCAAATAACTGAATCGTTTCATCGATATATTTTGCCCATTTTGACCCATTTCTGACTTGTGCACCTCTCAAAGTATAGAGATTATGCAGGTTATGATTGATTTCTTCTGCCTGACAAAAGGCTTTATATTTTGGAAAATAGAACATGCATTCTGAAGGTGCTTCTGCCTCTGGCGTATTCTGAAAAATCATTTCTATTCCATCAATCGTTACCTTTTGCCCTGTTTCTGTAATATTAATCGTTGGTTTCAAAATCCCCACTTTTCCTGCACTTACTTTCTGACCTAAGCCATTGCCAATCATGCCCGTAGTATCCGTCGGTAATAAATGCCCAAACATATAAGTCGCTCGGCGTTTCATCGCATTTCCACCAATGATATTTTCGCTAATCGAATGCTCATAAAATCCTTCTGGGGCAATGATTTCGACACCTGCCTTTACTTCTTGTTCCGTCACTACCCCTTTTATGCCGCCAAAGTGGTCAATATGACTATGCGTAATTAATACCGCTTTGACTGGCTTTTTTCCTAGTTGCTCATTGATCAAATCCATTGCTGCCCGAGCAACCGCTTCTGTTGTTAATGGATCAATCACAATCCAACCATTATCTGTTGCCACTACTGTCATATTTGCTAAATCGAAGCCTCTGACTTGATAAATGCCTTCCGTTACTTCGTATAATCCATGCTTTTGATTCAATTGGCTTTGACGCCATAAACTAGGATTGACCGTACTCGGCGCATCTTTTTGTAAAAAATCAAACCAGCTTAAATCCATGGCGAGACTTCCATCTGGGTTTTTAATGACGGGGTCTTTTCTGGTGGCTATAAATCCTTTTGCTGCGCTTTCAAAGTCTTTGGTGTTTTCAAAGGGGAGTTCTACTAAGACCTGTTGGTGAGCAGCTTCGACAGATTGGAAGGGGGCAACGGGTTTAGTTGTCTTTTGATGGTTATCACAGGAAAAGAGAAAAATAAGGCTAGTTGCTACTAATAGCTTAGTGAAAAGAGGAGTATGCTTTGTTGGTAAAGGCATCATCGATTTATTTTTGATTGGATATTTAGAATGCCTAACAAAGCTAGTTAATTTGGTCTGTATTTTGGTTGTTTTACTAAAGGATATTAGGAATTTTTTCGTATGGAAAA
The DNA here is from genome assembly GCA_964644655.1 of uncultured Saprospiraceae bacterium. Taxonomy (GTDB): domain Bacteria; phylum Bacteroidota; class Bacteroidia; order Chitinophagales; family Saprospiraceae; genus JAFMDF01. The sequence continues at coordinate 32,285 of CAZXYA010000025.1, forward strand.
ACTATAGGTTGCGGTGTTGCCATGTTACCCCACAAACAAGGCAACATCGCAACATGGTAATTTTGAATGCTTTATTGGGGTCATATACGACTTTTTTCCGAATAATCTTTACTTTACAAAAAAAGACGTACTGATCAGCACGTCTTTTTTTGATTCGAATTTATTACTTATTTCTTATTTCTTACAGCAAAAGCTCTTTTTTCCGATAAATAAACATGCCCCCTAAATTAAGCATCAGCAAACCAAAAATCAAAAATCTGCATTGGCGCCATTACTTTTTGAGGAAGGGTTTAAAAAGACAGTAACTCTTTCGTTGCCATCTTCCGATACATATAAATTCCCTTCACAATCTGTTGTTACCCCACTTGCTCCATCCATACCATTTTGAGTTGTATTGGAAGTCCTTGTTGTAAAATCTTGCTGCCCCAATACTCTATCTGCATTGGCGCCATTCGCTTTGGACGCTGCATTATCATAACCAAGAACCCGATGATTTTCATCATCTGCCACCCATAAAGTACCGTTTGCGGCTAGATGAATATCTTCTGGTTCATTTAAGCCATTTTGGGTCGTATTGCTTACACCAGTCGTAAAATCAGGTTGTCCCAAAACCCCATCCGCATTGGCCCCATTTGCTTTTGCTGCTGCATTATCAAAGCGTAAAACCCGATTATTATCAGCATCTGCGACCCATATAGTTCCATTGGCATCTCCTGTAACCGCAGCAGGGAGCGCCATTCCATTCTGTGTTAGATTGTTAACTGAAGTCGTGAAATCAGGTTGTCCTAGCACCCCATCGGCATTAGGTTGATTCGTCGTTACGGCATGAGCATTATTATACCAAACAACTCTATTGTTCCCGTGTTCAGCCACCCAAAGTCTTCCAGTATTATCGACAAAGATGCCTCTAGGATTATCCAATCCATTTTGGGTGGAATTGCTAGCATCTGTAGAGAAATCAGGCTGTCCAAATACTACTTCTGCATCTGGTTGGTTGGAAGTAATAGGAAAACTATATCGTTTAATCAAATTGTCGTCACCATCTGCTACATAAATCTTTCTATTTACCTTGTCAATCGCTACACCTTCTGGATCATCAATTCCATTGATGGTTAAATTAGCTCCATCTGTGGTGAAATCAGGTTGCCCGATGACAAATGTGGCATTTTGACCATTAGTCCATTGCGCATTTAAATTTAAAGAGAAATAGAAAGAACAGAACAATATAAGTCCGTTACGAATAATTGGGGGGATCATAATAAGTATAGAATTAGGGTAAATAAATATTTATCATTACTCTAATTACAATTATCATGCTATAAATTTTCGCCAAGTTTTATAGCCTTTATAGAAGTAAATTACGAATAGTATAAATTATGTATGTTTTAAATGGATTGATATTCAACTTACATTTGAATAATCATAAAGCTGGCAAAAAAAAAGCCGCACTTAAAAGTACGGCTCATTTAACAAATTATAATCCCATGAACATATCCAAAATTAATTCTTTAGTTTTCTATTTGGTTGGTATATATGAAGAATAAATTTTTATCTACTTGTATAATTTTAGTTTGCTTCAAATCTCGCTTTCAAAGTATGAATGTTAGCAAAGCATTCTAAATCCCACTAAAGAGTGCTTTGCCAACTTCAAATCCCATGAACATATCCTAAAATTATTAGCTAATCTTTTATTAGCTTTTGCGTTAATTATTTAACACACTACAAAGATACGGGTGAAGTAAGGTTATTTAAAGTACAAAAAGAGGGTTTTGTGAA
>CAZXYA010000026.1:0-929 GCA_964644655.1 uncultured Saprospiraceae bacterium
ATGCCTACCTTTGAAAAATATATTTTACCTTATCGAGATGAAGCGGATATTGTGGTGAATAATAATGCAGCAATGAGTAAGGGATTGCTGATTGTAAAGGGGTTTATTCGGGATTATTTGTCGTAGAACGCCTAGTATTTTTTGACTGACCAAATCATAAATCATAGTTCTTAAATCATAAATCTTAAATCCATCTAGATTAAAACTAAACAGATTTATGATTGATGATGTATGATTTAATGTATGATTTTGCGCCCTTAAACCGTCAATCGTGTACCATTTCAACCGCTTTATATTCCCCAAACAATTCAATCATTTTTTCCTTCCGATAATCAAAAATCCGCTTTAACTTTCCTTTGATAAGTAAGGGGTGCATAAAATTACCAAAAGGAGCCAAAGGCAGCCGATAATCGACAATATCGGTCATTTCTACGCCTCCAGGAATTTCCTTAAAAAAATGTTGATGATGCCATATTGAGTATGGTCCAACTCTTTGTTCATCAATAAAAAAATGGGGCTCGTTTACTTGGGTAATTTCTGTCACCCATGTCATTGGAATGCCCAATAAAGGTTTTACTGTATATTGAATGAACATGCCAGGGTACATTTTTTCTGGCAATTCCGATTTAATTTGGAAGCCGAGTTCATCTGGCGTAATGGTGCCCAAATTTTTAGGAGAGGAGAAAAAATCCCAGGCTTTTTGTTTGGAAATGGGTAGTTTTTGTATGCGTTTTAGTTGATACATTATGATTGGTTAGTTTTTGGGAGTTAAACATCTTATAATGGGAAAGGTTGAGTAAACATCGGTGTAAGTGGTAATTTTTCATAGTCTAGTGCTATGTAAAAAGTTATTTTAGGTTTTGTCTCGCTTGCTTCGCAAGCTCGACAAGGGGTTTTTAAGGGTGAGTTAATTTGAGTTTTCCATCGGA
>CAZXYA010000026.1:939-34060 GCA_964644655.1 uncultured Saprospiraceae bacterium
AATTAACTCACCCTTAAAACCCCTTCTGCGAGGCGCCTCAGGCGCCGAGTAGAACATTCATAAATTTTTGATAAGTATTATATTGATTAAATTGCTGGATACTAGTTACTGGTCACCGTAGAACAACTAGCAACTAGCAAAATTTATCTTACCTTTCTCCAATTTATTTTTTAATAATCAATAGAATTTGTACACTTTTTTCTACCTTGCTACACTAAATTAATAACAGACCCTCTCTCAATGAGTGATAAAGACCTACTTACCGCCATTTTAGCAGGTGGAGCAGCAGAAGATAAAGCCTTAGACTTTATCTATAATGCGACGAACTACCGAAATGGTGCGAAAAAAATTTATGCAACCTTTGATAATATTAAATTAAAAACTTGGCTGGATATTTTTCATGATACCATTATCCAATTGGTAAAAAGTATTCGGATGAAAAAATATCAAGGCGATAGTGCAGTTTTGGTTTATTTTATGGGCATTTACCGCAATAAATGTCGGGAAGCCCTTCGACAAACTACAGGATTGAGAGCAACCCTTGAAATTCCAGCCCAAGATATAGCAGATTTACAAAGCCCTCTAGACATCATTTTAGGTGACGGACTAAAAGCATTATTAAGGCAAATTATTCAACGTTTGGATGATACCTGTCAGGAATTATTGACCTTATGGTCAGAGCGATATTCCATGAAGGAAATTACTAAACAAATGAAGCTCTCCAACGAGCGAATTGCCATTACCTATAATGCTCGTTGTAAAAAAAAGTTAGTCAAATTAATTGAGCAAGACCCTCAAATTGAAAAAGCTTTAACCGATTATCGATGGATCTAGATCAATATTACGAACAAATAGAAGCTTATTTAAGCAATGCTCTTTCCGCTACAGAAAAAGCTGACTTTGAAGCACAAATAAAAGCACAACCTGCTTTGAAAAGAGCCGTCCTAAACCATGTTTTAGCTAATGAAGCCTTGGGCTTAGCTATTGAGGATAAGGTGGCAGGAAAGTTGCAAAAATTAGCCCAAAAACGACAAGCGGAAGCATCTCCTCCTCCCTTAAAAGTTTGGTGGAAACAACCCTTATCTATTGCGGCTGGCATCCTCTTTTTAATACTCGCTAGTTTGGTCATCTGGGCCAATCAAAATTATTCCAATGACGCTTTAACCAAGCGTGCTTATGCACAAAGTACCATGCCTACCACCAGAAATGATACAACAAATGATCCTAACTTCACAAATGGTATGACCTTCTTTAGGCAACAAAATTATGCTAAAGCCATTGAAGCTTTGGGCAAAATTACCGTCAGTCATCCTCTATATGTTTCCGCTCAATATTTATTAGGACATGCTTATCTTAAGACTAGTAATTTTCCACAGGCGATAATTGCTTTTGATAAGGTATTAACTACATCAAATCTGCCTAAAACGATTGATGTCCAAGAAGTAGAGTGGAATAAATTAATAGCGACAATGAATGTAAAAGGTGCGGATAGTTCTTTATTTCAAAAGGATTTAAATACGATACTTAATAATCCGAAACATGCTTATTATGGGGAAGCGATTGAATTGTCTAAGCAATTAAATAGTACTTGGCGCAATTTGACATGGGGTAAGTAACACAGCTCTCTGAGCGTACTGATTAAGCGGATTTGAACAGATTTTTATTATAGCGTTTAGTGATAAACCCAAAAAATAAAAGCCCCACTAAGCCAAGTCCAAATAAACTACTCCCCAACCAAGTCCAATCCGTAGCCGCCTGTACACTTTCCATATTTCCAATTGGTACAAAGCCTGCCCAATAAAAAGGATGGCTAAAAGTCATAGATTTTTGGGTTGCTATATAATCTCGTTTAGCATTGGCTAAGGCATAGGCCTTCGTTTCTCCGTCTTTTAAATGCTGATAAAAATCAACCATTAAATCCGTCGTTTTCTGGTCATTCACCGACCATAAACTGGTAATGATACTTTTAGCGCCCGCATAAGAAAAACCTCTAGCCAAACTAATAATGCCTTCTCCGTTTTGTAATTCACCAATCCCCGTTTCACAGGCACTTAAAACGACCATATCCGCAGGAATGTCCATATCGTATAACTCCCGTAAGTATAATAATTCTTCTTGGTTGGTAGAATCGCCAACTTGGGTAAAAGCGATATAGGACAAATCTCCATCTTCATCATTCATTTTCCCATGTGAGGCAATATGCAAATAGCGATAATTAGGCGCTTCTTGGATAAAAGAGGCTTTATTAGCTTGTTGGTTTAGGTAAGATTTACCACCAAAATTTTGCCCAATTTGTTCTACTTCCTGTTCATTAAATAATAAGGGACTTAGACTGCTTCGCAAAGCTAAAATAGGATCTTTGGTTTTGGTAGTAGCAGCTATCTTGGCGGTATTTTCTACTTTAATCCCTAAATTAAAAGAAGGCGCATAAGCCAATAAATCATAATTATCAATAGTCGAATTGGTCTGCTGTAATTCCTTTAAAAAAGTAGCCGAGAAAGCATAACAAATTACTTTTTCCAAACCAAAATAAGGATATTGGTTAAATTGGTTTTGTTGTTCGCTACTAATTTCTTTGGTCAATAAAGCATCAAAAGGAATATAACCCAATACGCCATCTGGAATAATGATCAGTTCTTTTGTCTGCTCAGTTAGATTTAAGGGCCTTATTAATTTTTGATATAATTTGGTGGCAAATTTCTCATATTGTCTATCCAAAGCTGCACAATCTTTAGCTCCTACCTCTTGATTGATGCGACAATAATAAATGCCTTGGCGCAAGGAGTCTGTCCACTCTTTTAATTGAAAATCTAATGGTCTGGATATAATTTCAAATTTTTCTTTGCCTACGCTAAATAAATACATCGAATCTTCGCCCACAAAATATTCCACTAATAGTTGCCCTTCTTTTAGTATTGCTTGCTGAATCGTTGCAATATCCACCGTTTGCAAATCATATTTTAATTGGTGATAATCCGCATTTTCTTTTTCTAATCTTTTTACTAAGTCCTCATAGTCATTTTTTACTCGAATTAATTGTTCTCTTAGACTTTTGCCTAGACTATCTGTGGTTATTACTTCTCCTTGTAAAGCTAAATCCCTTTCTATTTGCCCAATTTCTCTTTTTAGTTGTCGTTCTTTTTGGCGTAGACTATCAGGAATACTCGCTGCTATATTGGCTCTGGATTCTTTGATTTGTTCTAATAAAATAATCGCTTTACTCTTTTCTGCATATTTAAAGGCTTCTGCTAAATATTTTTTGTCTTGGCTGTATTGATGATATTGCCGACAGACCCCAATCGCTTTTTCATAAATTGGTTTGGCTTGTTTGACTAGGTAGCTTTTGGAGGCATCTTCTAAATAGGATAGTCGGATATCATCTATTAGTTCGTCTAATAATTGATAAGTTTGATGGGCTGCTATTAGGTCTTTTTCTTGGTGGTTTTGGTCGTAGAGGGCTTTGAAGGTTTTGGCTTTGGCTTCTAGGAAGATTAGTAGGGCTTGTTTGTCTGGGATGTAATGGTCTTTTAGGATTGGATTCTTGTATTCATCTTTTTCTTGGAAGTTTTTTAGGAGGTATGGGAGGGATTGGTGGTAGTTTTTTAGGGCTTTTTGGTGTTGGTTTTGGACGAAGTAGAGGTCGCCTAGGTTGTTGTGGGTGTCAGCTATATTCTCATTTAAATTTATTTTTTTAAAAATAGAAAGTGCCTCATTCAACTCTTTTTCAGAATTTAAAAATTCTTTTTTATGTTTATAGGTATTTCCTATATTTGTAATTGTTTTAGCAAGAGTCTTATTATTTTCATTGAGATAAGTAGTAATTAAATGTTTTGCCAAATTAAAATTAACTAGGGCTTCATCAATTTGTTCAAGTTCCAAATTTGCCAAGCCTAAGATGTTATATGCGTTTACCATTGCTGCATAATCAGATTTAATTTTTTGGGTTACCTTCGAATAAGTTTCTATTGATTGTTTTGCGTTTAATTGGGATTTTTTAGTTTTATTAAACTTCAAATAGAATAAGGCAAGGTCACATTGAAACTCTGCTATATTCCAAGGCTTTTTCTGATATTTATTCAAATAATCATCTAAGGTTAAAAGAAAAAAATCTTCTGCTTTTTTAAAAGCACCTCGATCCTCATAAAGTCTTGCTAAAGCTCTATAAGTTATTGTACTCAATTTTGTTGGATTATTTTTCTGACGATTATAGGCAATATTCAAATATAAAAATGCCGAATCTAACAATCCTAGTTTATGAAAACAGCCTCCGATATTATTATATCCCCGAATAATATCAATAGATCTGGGAGAAAATATTGTTTCTCTAATTTTTATTGCTTTATTATAATATTGAATAGCTTTTTTCATACTATCCAAATAATAATAAGCAACTCCAATTTTATGGTTTCCTACCGCAATAAGAGAGTCACTATTTTCTATATGATTTTCAGATACATCGTTACTTTTTTTTAAAATGTCTATAGATTCTTTATAAAACTGTACAGATCTATACTTATTAGCTAATTCCAAGCTTAGTGATACGGATTCCTCCCATTCTTCAAATAAAATAAGCTTTTTTAAGGCTTTTTTATAATTAGTAATGCTATTTAAGTATGCTTTTTCTTTCCATAGTTTATCACCTTCCTCCGTTAATATTAAAATAGAATCTTGTGACGCTTCATTGATAATTTGACCTTTCAAACAACCTATATAACAGAAAGTAACAATAGTTATAACCAATATTGATCTGACCATTTTTACTATTTGGTTTATTGACAATAATTGTTGTTTAATATATCTAAATTCCTTACCATTCCATTAGACTTAATTTCTTTATCCCCCCCTATAGTATCTAATTTTGCACTTTCTATAATACACTGCTTAACCTTATCATAGCCAGTCCAATCTGTTTTTTGATAAAGTAATATAGCAGCAATGTGGGAAATATATCCCGCGGCCATTGAAGTCCCACTTAACATCCCTTGTCTATCTGTCCTATTGCCGTTTTTATCAATATATGTACTTATAATATTTTCTCCTGGTGCAGCAATATCTACATGCATCGGACCATGATTCGAATGCTGCCAAAGTTTTGCGGCATCCAAGGGATTAAACTCTAAAGCTGCGACTGATAACACGTTATCTCTAATTAAATTAAAGCTAGAAGGAAAATGATATAAGAGTGTAGAATCGCTAATGTTGTCATTATTATATCCTTGATTTCCTGCTGAAGTTACTACTAAAATGCTATCCAATTCTGTTTGCATTAACAATTGATCTAATGTAGCCGCTGTATCCGCAGCATAATACCCTAAACTCATATTAATGATTCGTGCTTTTTGATCAATAGCGTACTGTATAGCACATAGTAAATTAAATAAATCGCCTCCTTCTTCTCCCAAAATTTTTAGATCTAATAATTCAACTCCAAAAGGTGTATCTTCTTTTTGCGTAATTATCCCTGCAATATGAGTTCCATGACCTTGAAGGTCTACTACATGTGTTAAATTATCTACAAAATCATATCCCACAGTATCATCGTTTATACAATTTGGATTTAGGTCATCATCAATTCCAATTTGTCCATTTGATTCATCTTCATTGACCCAATTATAACCATTTAAAGAATTTTGTCCAAAATCTATACCTGTATCAATAACAGCAACTTTAATTTTGCTAGGGATTTGGGGAGTCGATTGATGAATATCAGATATATTTTCAAAACCTACATTTAAATTCTTTGGAATTTCCAAAACATAATTCATACTCGTTTTAAAATTATCTCCCTCCTGTCCAAGTTCATTTCTACAAACCAAACCACGTTCCTCTTTATTAATAGGAGTATCTATATTTTTACCCCATGCTTGAATATTACCACAGTCACAATCACGAATCTTACTAAAATTCCTAGAACTCAAAATAGAATCTACTCTAGGTGCATTAAGAGGTGTCAATCCAGTTACAGCAATTTGATAGCAATAATATTTTTGAAAAATAGTATCTGGAAATGTTTGATTAGTATCTATGGGATTAACATAAAGCGTATCAATACAAGTTTTATATAGAAGAGAATCCGGCAAAGTTGGAGGATGCGTAGGTGTGTTATAAGGATTAATAATAGTTAAAATGTAGCAAAGCAGCATTCCTAACATAACCAGACAAAACCCAATAGGTATCCTGTATCTTCTATAATGATTCTCTTTCATAACCTTTATTTATTGCATTTATATTTAATAAATATTTTTTTCAAAAAAATTCAAACCCCTGTTTACATTTCCCAACCTCACCACACAATATATCAAACACATTAATTAAGAGATGAAGAAAATAATAAACTCCCCTTCTGATGGCTCCTTTTTACCTTTAGCCGCGTTAAAATTTTTAACCAACCAAAATTAGGTTGCTGAAAAATTTTGCCTTGTTAAAGAAAAAAATAAGCTTATCATTTAGGATACCTTATTAATGGCCTCATCTCAAAACAAAAACACAAATGAAAAACAATCCATAATTCACTACAAACAAAAGCGTAAACCTCAAAAAACCAATCAGATTCAACCATAAAGGTCAATGAATCACCAACATCGCTATGCATCAAATGAAAAACAAAACACCTATAGTGAAAACAATTAGGTCTAAAACCGCTATGCCCAAAAAGCACTTGATAACAAAACCACATCATCTATTTATTAACTGGAGTCTGCCTATACAGCGACTCACAAACCATTTGAATATGTTATTCCAAATGAATGTCCTTGCTATGTCTAACACTATTGCTAATGCTATAGAGCGAATTGTTACAGAAGACGTTGTTAATGTTTAATGCTTAACAAATGCCCAGGCTTAAGTCACTAACTAATAATGAAAAAATAATCTAGTCTTTTAACATCTTGCTTTAGCCCCCTTTTTCTAATCAGTAGAGCTGTTTATAAAAAGTAAACTAAAACAAGATGACTAACTCATTTTTTCAAGGTTATTAAGTCTGGGCAACTTTAAGGTCATTTAATTTATGTTCGATCCAATCTCTTGCTATGACTTCTTTAAAATTATTCAATAGATGTGTGAGTTCTAACTGAATACTCTTTTTAAAGGATAGCTTATGCCGAGTTTTAGTCAATTTTCTTAATAACAGTACAAAATTTAAATAGGCATTTTGCCGATCTTGATGGATGCTTGTGGTTCTTCTAATGAGTCTTTCAAAAGCATCACAATTAGACAGAATCATTTGATAATAAGTGGAATCTGTCTCGTATAGTGTATAATAAGTGCGAAGGAGTAAAGATTTAGCATTTAATTTATAGAATACATTCTGAAAAGCAAATTGCTGCAAAAGATCCATAACTGACTGGTATTGTGCCTGATGGAACAAGAGAAAACTTTGCGCTAAGGTTTTTAAATCTTCTTTAGTCGGAGTATTTAACAAGGTTTCATAGTCTATTAAGAATTGTTTGACAAAATCATATGCTTTTAATTTTGCGCCCATGATAACAATATTCAAAAATGCCGTCTCTGATATTTTACCGTCTATCAATATTAATTGGGAATTTAGACCAAATTGATAGAGTTCAAATGCCTCTTTTAGATATTTTAACTCTTCTTTCGGTACATTCCGAATAGCATAATTCAATAAAATGGGCAGTATGAATAAGCTATCTTTTGGAGAAATTTTGGTCGTATTCGCTAAAAATAAATCTTTAACTTCCTTAAATAATGTTGTATCATCATGCTCCAATAAACAATCTATTTTTTGAAGGATGGCAAAAACGATATTCTGTTTTCCTACTTTAATAGCATTTGTATCTAAGGGATGGCACTCCGCATAAATACGAGTTCTGTTTTTGAATTCAATGCCCATTTTTAGGCGTTCTAGTTCAGTATATTGATTAAAATTATCCCAAGCAATTTTTAAGGTTTCTACATTTCGTCCTTGCTTAAGGGTATGAAGGTGAAAATAATAATCTCTATGCAATACAAAATTATCATAGAAAAAGCACCCATCCCGAAAAACTTGTTCATCGAGATGGGTTAATAGTTCTTTGGTTTTTTGCTCATATATAACATTAATATTTCGTCTACCATAAATATGAGTCAGTAATTTCTTTTTCTGGAAATCATCTTGCTGATACTCCAAATAAATGAAGTATTGTTCCAAAATCTTAGTGATTTTCATCATTAGATTTCGCAAGCGAGGACCATTAAATTTTTCTTTGGGATATAAAGCAGCAAAGATGGCTGCTCGATCTAATTTGTCATCTACAAAATTGGGATAGTATTTACGGATATAATCATAAAACTGAATGACCTCCTTACTTTTTGTAAAAAAAGGAGATTTTAAATAGCGATAGAACTGCCGAAATTCATCCGCATTTAAAGCCTTTAATAATATGATTAATTTACTGTTCTGCATGAACACACCTAAATTGAGAGATGGTTGATAAAAAGCGCGTGTTTCATTAATTGAGTGTAATATAGTAGAATATTCTATTGTTACAAAAATTATATAATTTAATTTTCGCTGACAGATATTCAGGTATGTGTAATTGTAACTATTTGTAAATCAGTATTTTAAGGTAGTTAAAAATATTTATTTCAATAAAAACTGCTGACAATAATGATTTTTTGTCTAAATTTTAGATAATGATAGATTATAGGAAAGACAATAACTTTGAGCATTATCTACTGACGCTTTAGTAAGATGTTTACTAATTAAAAAAATTGATAATCAATTATTTATAAATATTAAAATATAAATATAACTGGACAAAGTATTAACTACCTCGATTATTTGTCCAAGCTAAATATTAAAACATAGGTTAAAATTGCAATATAATATTGCTTTTGAAATTAGTAGTTTGTTTGATTACATAAGGGTTTTAGAGACATCTATACCTATATATTAGCGCTTGTTCTTTTTATTTCTAAACCCTTAAAATCAATTTTGAAATTAAAAATATGATAAACACATCACTCTTTCTACTATTTTTCGGTCTAATCATCCTTACGGAAACCATATTTGTCCATTTATTCTACAAAAAGGCAGGATTTGTATTCTTTCCAGCCATAGCCCCAATGCGTTGGTTATGTGTATTTTTAGTTGGCTTTATGTATCAATCTTGGAATATAGGTTTATTGGTCCTCTTTTTTTTTATGGCTAGTGTTTTTTGGATAATCACCAATATCCTTAATAATCTTTTCGTCTTTAAATTGAAATTTTATGAGCTTGGACAATTTGGTATTTTTAGTAAAATGTTAACCAAGTTATTTCCTAAAAATACCGCCTTTTGGGGGAATTTATTTCGACTTGCTTTAGCCGTTGGTTTAGGCGTTTTATTCTTTAACCTAAAATAAACCAGTACTATGAATACTAAATTAAATTATAAACAAAACGAAATTTGGGAAAATGTGGTGGGCTTAAAAGCGACCCCTTCGTACTATTATGAACCCAAATCTTTATATGAAATTCAAGCAATTATCCAAGAAGCTGAGGCTCATAACTTTACTGTAAGAGCAGTCGGAAGTGGTCATTCCTTTTCGGATATTGCCATTAATAATGAGGTTTTAATCAATCCTACTACTTATCTGAACAAAATTTTACCACTTGAAGCAGATGGCTTAACAGCAGAAGGAAAGCAACTAAATCTAGTCAAGGTAGAAGGAGGCATTAAAATTCAAGATTTAAATTCAGTTTTGGACAACAAGGGATTGGCTTTGATGAATATGGGCGTCATTGACGAACAATCCATTAGTGGTGCTATTTCTACCAATACTCATGGTTCGGGAATGCAGTTACCCGCATTGCCAGGTATGGTAAAATCAATGGTCATCGTTAGCTCAAATGGGCAAATCAGTCGAATCGAGCCTAGTAATGGCATTACGGCTGCTGATAAATATGACGATGCGGCTATCCAATTAATTCAAGATGATGACATTTTTTATAGCGCCGTAGTTGGATTAGGTTGCATGGGGATTGTCTATTCTTACATCCTCGAAGTTCAACAAAAATTTTGGCTTTGTGAAAGTAGAAGGTTGGAAAGTTGGGAAGAAGTCAAACGATTATTACTACACGAGCAAGAACCTTTATTTCAAGAATATGAAGTAATGGTTAACCAAAAAATATATAAGAAAAAACCTCGTAGTGTGTCCATTCTAGTTAATCCCTTTGAACTCAGAATGAAAGATAGAATGGAACATGCTTGTATTGTGATAAAAACAATGGAAGTGGATGAACCTAGTGTATTGACTGCTCCGAGTACCTTAACTCGAAATTGGGTAGCTACTATATTATCCAAAATACCAATTGTTCCGCCTATTGTGTTAAATCTGGTTAATTCAAATCCTGAAAGGGCACCAAATATCATTCAAACTTCCTTAACGGGCATGCAAGATGAAAAATTTGTCAGTAAATCATTTAAGGTTTTACATCACGATTCCGAGAAATTGATGTCTAAAGCCTATGGTTGTGAATTTGCTTATCCTTATAAAACTAGAAAATTTATTGATGCTGTAGAAGCTGTTTTTGAGAAAATGAAAACGCTAAAAAAAGAAAGGAAACCTACTTTATTTCCTAGTTCGCCTCTAGGTTTGCGCTTTGTGAAAGCTTCTAAATTTTATTTAGCACCAGAATACCAACAAGATGTCTGTTACATCGCCAATCCTGTATTGGTTGGTCAAAATCGAGCCAAAGAAATCGTCGATTATTACCAAGACATCCATATTGAACAAGGAGGGAAACCACATTGGGGAAAAATGACGAACAAAATGGAAGGAAACGTCGATATGATTAGAAAATGGTATCCTAAGTTTGATAACTGGCAGAAAGTCATGAAACAATTTAATCCCTATGGCACTTTTTCTAATGATTTTTCAAAAAGGATGAATTTGACTTGTTCTGCTTTTTCTTAAATATGAGTACCATTTTTCCCAACAGGATTAACTTAACTAAGGAATGCGGTAAAATAACTTTACATTCTGTCGAGCTGCCGGAGGCAGCGAGACAGAGGGGATTCTAACAGAGTACTAACCCCTAAGGAATTTATTATTTATTAATTCATAAACATTTAATTATGCCAAAAAGAAAATCAAAAACCTCCAAGTCTAGAATGTCAGGTGGTCCTGGTGAATTTGCGTTAAACGTAATTTTTAATGAAGTTTTCCTTTTAAAGGATGTACAAGAAAATTTTCAAGATGAATCTGTTCAAAGTATTAGAAGAATTTTTGATACCCTTGAAAAAACTCAATTTATACTTCAAGGCGGAAATCCAGCAGAGTTTAATGAAGAGGCTGTTTTAGAAGAAACCTATGCCAATAAACCTGAAATCGGAAAAATCCAATTTCGAGCTTTTAGATTTAAATATGAAACGGAAGAGGCTATGTTAGCTCATCAAAAAATATTACAAGAAAACGAAGGGGTCGCTAGTGCAGAAATTGATAGAATAGCGGAAACTAATATGATACCTAATGATCCAGAGTACCCAAATCTTTGGGGCATTCAGAAAATCAATGCTACTGAAATTTGGGATTGTACAGAAGGATGCGATACGGTCATTGCCATAGTTGATACAGGAATTGATTATAATCATCCTGATTTAAAAGGAAATATGTGGGAGCTCTATCCTGGTATTCACGGCTTAAACTATACTACAGATAACGGCAGCATTATAGACCCTTTAGATGGAAATGGGCATGGAACGCATGTTTCAGGTACAGCGGCAGCAATTGGCAATAATAATTACGGTGTCATTGGTGTTTCCCCTAAAGCCAGATTGATGGCAATGAAAGGTTTATATAATGGTGGTTGGGGATATATTTCTGACTTAGCAAATTGTATTAGCCAAGCAGCTAACCTTGGTGCTGATGTCATTAATAATAGTTGGGGATTTAGAAATCGGTATCCTTTTGACCCAACATTAGCTACGGCTGTTAATTATGCAGATTCCCTAGGATCAATTATTGTCTTTGCTGCTGGTAATAGTAATGATGATGCACAGTTTTACTATCCTCAAAACGACCCTAAAACTATTACTGTCGGTGCTACAGATCAAGCAGATAATAGAGCAGGCTTTTCAAATTATGGTCCAAGTGTAAATGTTTCAGCTCCTGGTGTAGCTATTCTTTCTTCTAATTTAGGCAATACTTTTAATAGTTTGTCTGGTACTTCAATGGCTGCTCCTCATGTAACTGGAATGGTCGCTTTAATTTTATCCAAGTTACCCAATATAGATTTTACAATAGTTAAATCTATTGTAGAAACCTTTGTAGCTCCCCTTACAACAGATAAATATATAGGGACTGGTAGAATTAATTTAAAAGGATTGAGTGATTTACTATGCAAGTGCCAAACTGATATTTGTGATATTAAATCAGTATTAGCCAACTATGAATTATTACAAGAAAAAGCCCAAAAACATCACACCATTTTAGCCACAGGCCAATCAGGTGTTTGCCGTTCTCAGGGTAAAGAATGTATTCCTGTAGAAATCCCAAAATTAGAACCTTGTTTTTCATTAGAATGGGGAGATAGCCCAAGAGATCAATTTGAGACACATGATACGGAAACCGTTTTTATTACGGTTTGTAATCCTTATACCAATATAGCTTTTGGTGGGCTGACCATCACCAAAATAACTGTAACTCCAAATCAAATTTTACCTAATGGAGAAGACTCTTTTGATATTGTTCCATCCAAATTAATCTGCTATGACCATTTAGCAGCCTGCGCTTGTAGTACTAGAGAATATACTTTTATTCTAAGGAATGCAAAACCTGGCTTATATACTGTAGCATTCGAATATTGCCTTGATGAAATTCTAGTAGAAAGTGATAAAATCGGACAAAATCAATTTGAAGTAGAACTAATTAATAGTTAGCATATTTAATTCAAATCCAAAAACCTATTATAAGGCATCTATAGCAATTTATTTATTGGACAACTGCTTATCAATAGCCACTAAGCAGTTGCCCTTTAAATAAATTTACAAACCCAAAAAACAATGCTACAATAAACAAATATTGTTTCTGTTCATCGCTTCTCTACAAGCAATCCCAATTCATTAACCCTAAGAAGAAAATAATGAAAATCACTAATCTCTTCCCCTATTTCATGCTGTTACTATCAAGCATAAACTTAATAGGGCAAACCAATTACGAAGTAGACACTATCTTATTATATGGCGAATCTATCGCTAAACTAGATGTCAGCGAACAAGGGACTATTGTATATATAACAGCAGAAAATCAGCAAATAGGCGTAATTCCTCCTGCTGAAAAACAGCTAGATTTGACTGACTATCTGGAACAACAAATTGGTAGCAATTCCACCTATACAGATATTGGCATCAGTAAAAACGGCAATATTTATATTGGGACAGATGGGCAATTTTTGTATCAATATAAATCAGATAGTCTATTACAGTTGGAAGACCAAGCAGGCATACTATCCGCCTATGTTAATTCCATTTATACCAAAGGAGAAGAAGTTTTTATAGGAACTGCCAATAAAGGCTATCACATTGACGACGCTGGTATTATTTCTACTTATTATCCAGAAGGAGAAGGGGCTTATGAGTTTTTTTATGTCGGTCAAGACAATCCCAATCAGTTATTTAAAGTCCGCTCCTCTGGCATCAGTTATATTTGGTACAATGGTTATCAAACTATTCATTATTCCGTTTTCAATTATTTGCCTACAGATACTTTTTATACTGGAGTGCCTTATGAATTTACTACTTCTAGGACTTTGTCTTATGTTTCTTTTGGCGGCAATTCAGGCATTAAGGTTGATGACTTCAATGGTTTGTCTGATATACGAGTCAATAAAATCATTGAATATGATGGAAAATTAGTTGCTGGAACACCTCTAGGTTTGTACAAGGGAGGTTTTCAGTATTCCGAATATGGAGAGGTACCGCTTTGTGAAACCTTTGCCATCAATGATATGGTAGCTTGGAAAGACACGCTATGGCTAGCTACCAATAAAGGCATTGTCAAAATTATCAAAGCTCCTTTGTGTAGTCGTTTTGAATTAACTATTCAATATGATAAAGAAAATTTTGGCGATAGTCTATGGATTGCTTCTAGTAGTGAACTGACGTACAATTGGTTTTACGAAGGCCAAGAATTAGTTGGATTTTCTGGCAATAAAATACCCTCCCAGGGATTTGGTCTTTATCAAGCGATAGCAGAAAACTGTTTCAATTGCAGAGATACGACCCATTTTAGATTAGAAAATACAGTGGCACTTAATCCAGAACTAAACGCTGCTCCGCTTATAAAAATATATCCCAATCCAACTTCAGAGGAAGTGACCTTTCAATTAGATCATTTCCATCAAAATAATTTGCAGTTAACTGTCTTTGATTTTCAAGGACAAGCAGTATATGCTCAAAAACAAATAAAAAAAGCTCAAATACTTAACATAACTCATTGGCAGCCAGGTATATACCTTTTTGTTTTTGAAAACCAGCAAGGGGTCTACACTAAAAAATTGCTTAAAGTTCGATAAGGACGATTAAGTATAAATGTTTTATCGTTTATTACCATTTCCTGTATCTAAATATTCACCTAATGAAAAGCATCATTCCTCTTTTTTTAGCTTATTTTTTATTCAACAGTCTACTTTCTACTACCCATACTTCAATTCAGTCTATAACTACGCCTCCTAGTCACCAAGTTTGCGATACTTTTCAAATTCCTTTGATTGGAATAGATACTATTTCCAATACTTGTGGAATTATTACCGACCAAGACCTTATTGGATATCCATCCAATTCAGATGGAATATTAGCTATTATTACCGACTCTTGTGTTGGGTCTATTACTTTGTCCTTTCAAGAATTCGCCATTGAGCCTGGTGATTTTTTCACCATTTACTATGATGGCAGTTTATTCGGGCGTTCCATTACCTTTTTCGAGAGTTCATTTGTTTTACCTGACCCCATAACCAGTACAAGAAGTAAGATTTTAATACAATTTAAGCCTAATAATAATTTTAGTCTAAATCGTCGTTTTAAAATTGGTTTCGAAGCAAATGAACAACAACCCCCTATTGCCAATTTTGTTATAGAAGATACATTAATTGCTACCTTTGATTATTTTCGAATTGAGAATACGTCCAGTCATGCTGAAAATATCTTTTGGGATTTTGGAGATGGAGAGACGACCCCTTCTCCTTTTTTTGGGCATCATTATGAGGAACCAGGTATTTATACCATCACGCAAATCAGTTCCAACTGTTTGGGTAGTGATACCATTCAACAAAAAATAGAAGTAAGAGATAAATATGATTTAGAAATTGGCCTCCAAGACACGCTTCATTTCACTTTGCAACAAGGCGAAACGGTCATGGATAGTATTTGGCTATGGAATCGAGGGCTGGAAACAATAACTTTCGAAGTGGATAGTGCCAGCCAAGGTTATTATAAAGCATCAGATTTAATGTTTTATAATGATTTTTTTCCTTCTTATAGCCTACATATTTTTGAACCTATCAATCCCCAACTAGATCATTTATTGGTAGATGTTTCCCTTAAGGGAGATTTTGAACAGGCTTCAGAAAAAAGTGAATTGATTATAGATAGTACGGCTATAGCACAAATTCAAGATCAAAATATGGAGGGCGTTACGTCCAAAGAAAGTTTTGATTTTTCAAGGCCGCAACTCAAAAAATGGTTAGCGGATGAGAAATTGGAAATTGAATTACAAAATACGATTGATGTAGAAGGACCTTTTCAGAACAACCATAGGGACGGCACTCATCTAGTGGAAATTTCTAGTAATGGATTTAGTTGGTTAGCTCTCGAAACTCAAAATGGTTTAGTCGAGCGAGCTGATTCTACCGCAGTTGTTTTTAAATTAAATGCGGAAGACATATTGGAAGGCACTTATTATTTAGATATCTTATTGCATACCAATGATCCTAACTCTCCACAACAGTCTGCCCTTGCTCCAGTTAAATTAACGGTTATTGGAGCCCCCATAATTGAAACGATCGATACCTTAAAGTTTGAAACAGCTTATATTGGTTTTCCTACTAGAGATTCTTTTAAAATTCATAACTCAGGAACTGCCGACTTAGCTATTTTAAATATCAAAACTAGTTCTAGCGAATTCCTTCCCTCTTTTAGTCCATTTACCTTAGCTCCTAGGGATGCTAAATATATTCCTATCGACTTCCAATCTTTTTTCTTTGGCATTACCCAAGAGACCTTAACTATTCAAACAAATATCGGGGATACGCAGCTTGTGCTATTAGGAAACACGGTTCAACCCCCTACTTTAAATTATACCCCAGATTCTATTAATATTACTTTGTTGAAAGATAGTGCAGCTACTATTCCAATCTATCTTACTAATGAGGGAAATAATATATTGGACTATGAATTATTTGATGAATTGGATTTATTAATTTTTAATAATGATTCCTATGAAGAAAGAGAGCTTTCTAATATTAAGGCAATTATGGCTACTCGTTCTACTAGCATTCATGTAACAGAAATTACGACAGAAAATCCAGCAGACTTAGAAAAAGCATTAGATGGAATAGAAGTTTTATTCTTTTCAAAATCCAAAAGATGTCACAGATGTTATTTTGGGGAGTTTGCTCCCGTTATTCAAGATTTTGTGCAACGAGGAGGAAAGGTAGTTTTTAGTTTTACTGGAGTAGGCAAACCTTATGTTAATTTAGGGCTATTTGAAGAAAATACAAATGGTGATACCAAATCAGCCACCTTCACTATTTTAGATGAAACTCACCCACTATTAGCCGATACAAAAGCACCTTTTAAAGCACAAGATGCTACTGCTTTTGTTGATTTCTCTAATCCAGATATTGTTTCTATTATTCAACACGAAGGTTCAGATGTTTTGGCTTATAGAGATATAGGGGTAGGAAAAGCTATTTTTATTGGCTACGATTATTATCTGTATGATGCTAATGCAGCTCAAATTTTGTTGAATGCCATTCATTGGGAATCATCGGCTAGTGCTTTGCCTGAGTGGATAAGTATTAATGATTTTTCTGGTGCTATTCCTAATCAAGACATCGATTCTTCTGAAGTGGCAATAGATGCAACAGGCTTATATGGCGGCATTTATAACAGCACTATTTTTCTTGAATCTAATGATCCTACTCGTATATTGGATAGTATTCCTGTTCGATTGACTGTTATCGCTCCACCAGAAATAACTTTTTCTAATAGTGAAGTGACTTGTAATGGATTAGTTAACTTTAAAGATGAGTCTCTTAATATACCAACCACTTGGATATGGGACTTTGGAGACGGAAATACATCAACGGAACAAGATCCAAGTAATATTTATCAAGATGGGGATTACACCGTTACTTTAATCGCTTGTAATGACTGGGGTTGTGATACCCTTGTTCAAGAATCTTTAATTACAGTTGATTATGGGGCTTCTTTTTGTGAAACGATCTCGCTATCATATAGTGATACCTTATTGATTAATGAACCTTGCACAGGAGTCATTTATGATTTTGGCGGACCAGATAGCAGTTATGAGATAAATTCTACGGGAACCATCACTATTCATATACCTGATGCTGCTACGATTAGTTTAACTTTTGAAGAATTTGATTTAGATTTTAGTGACGAAATATTCATTTATGATGGACCAAACTCTTCTGCTCCTTTAATGGCAATTTATCATGGTTTTTCTCCTCCAGTCTTAAATCGGCCCATTATTACTACATTTAATGCGCTAACTCTTGTGATGAAAACTTCTAGATTCCCTTATAATCCAGATTTTTTACCTGCTGGGTTTAAAGCCACTTGGCAATGTAATGAAGAAGCCCCTGTAGCAAACTTAACCGCTATAAAAACCTTTTCTTGTTCAGGCCAAGTCGATTTAATAGATGAATCTACAGGAAGTCCCACTTCTTGGCTATGGGATTTTGGTGATGGGAATACCTCCAATGAGCAACTCCCCACTCATTTCTATGCTCAAAATGGCATTTATCCAATTTCCTTAATCGCTTGCAATTCCCATGGTTGTGATACTATTTTAAAAGAAAATTTTATCGAAATTGATTTAAATGGGAATTTCTGTGATAGAGTTTTTATGCCGACTGATGGCTCTACTATTACCAATATCGCTTGTACAGGAATCATTTCCGACGATAATAAGGGCGACCGAATTGATTATTATTCTAATAATGCTAAGGGCATTTTTACCATCCAACCACCTGACGCTACTTCAATTGAATTGACTTTTCTTTCTTTTAGATTAGAAGATTGTTGCGATTGGTTGAGATTATATGATGGTCCAGATACAAATGCTCCACTTATAGGTTGGTTCAACGGAACATCCATACGAAATGGTGAGGTATTTAAATCATCAGGTGGTGCTTTAACCTTAGAAATGAGTAGTGATGCATCCATCAATGAAGCTGGTTTTTTAGCTTCTTGGGCATGTAATTCAAGGTTACCTACTGCTGCTTTTAGAGTCAATCAAACCGTCTCTTGTTCAGGCAATCTTACTTTTATAGATGAATCTATTGGAGTACCTACTAGTTGGTATTGGAATTTTGGTGATGGGACAACCTCTATCGAATCAACTCCGTATCATTCCTATAATACAGAGGGATTTTATGATATTTCTTTAAAAATTTGTAATGAACAAGGTTGCGATTCTTTAACCCAAACTAGTTTTGTAGCAATAGATTTCCAAAAAGCATATTGTGATACCATTTCGATGCCAATTGATGATAAAATCCAAATTATCAATGCTTGCACAGGCATACTAAGAGATTATGGAGGCGCCAACGATTATACCTATGACAAAACTAATGGCTTGACAGTCATACAGGTGCCAGATGCCGCTTTTATAGCATTAGATTTTAGATCTTTCGACTTGTTTCCCAATGTTGATTTTTTAAATATATACGATGGAACGAATACAGATGCCCCTTTAATTGGTGCTTTCACAGGAACAGATTTGCCTAATGGTGGCCTTATTAAATCTACAAATGGAACTATTGCTATCCAAATGATTACCGATTTCTCCAACCCTGCAAGTGGTTTTGAACTAGCCTGGACTTGTAATAATGGACTACCAATCGCTGATTTCACCAGCAATCAAACTTTTTCTTGTGCAGGTACGATTACCTTTGAAGACCAATCCACAGGAATTGTTAAAAGTAGAAAATGGGATTTTGGCGATGGCACTAGCTCAACAGAAACTCAACCAATTCATTCTTACCAAACCAATGGAACTTATACTGTTTCCTTAGTCGCTTGTAGTGATTCGGGTTGTGATACCTTAGTTCAACCTGATTTTATTATAATTGATAAACAAAGTAGCTTCTGCGATACGGTATTATTGTCTGCAAATTCAAGCACTCAAATCATTAATGCTTGTTCAGGTGTCCTTTTTGATAGTGGCGGTCCTAATCAAGCTTACCCATTTGGTTTTAACGTGGAAAGCGGGTTAATCATTCAAGTCCCCAATGCTGATAACATTGTCTTAAATTTTAAATCCTTTGCCTTAGATGATAATGATAGTTTAAAAATTTATAGTGGTTTGGAGGACACAAGTAATTTAGTTGGTGTTTATAGAGGGCATAATTTACCTAATAATGGAATGCTTATTATTCCAAGTGGGACGGTAAAAATAGTGATGTATATCCGCTCTCATGAAGAAACCGAAGGTTTTGAAATGACTTGGTCTTGTAATAAAGAAGCCCCTATCGCAGACTTTCTGATACATCAAACTAATACTTGTTCTGGTTCCCTTTCTTTTGAAGATCTATCTTCTGGAGTAACCAACTCTTGGTTTTGGGATTTTGGAGATGGGACAATCTCTACTGAAAAAAATCCTACTCATTCCTATCAACAGAATGGATTATATGCTGTTCAATTAATTGCTTGTAATGATGTAGCTTGTGATACCTTGCCAAAATCCGACTTAGTAAATGTCAATTTAGGAAGTGATTTTTGTGATACTTTATGGATGCCAACCGATGCTAAATTACAAATAATCAACGCTTGTTCAGGTGTTCTTTTTGATAATGGAGGGCCTAATAATAATTCTCTAGCCAATGTTCCAAATAGCTTAATCAGCATCCAACCTACTGATGCGCAAGGCATTAAATTAACGTTTCGTTCTTTTGATTTATCAGACAATAGTAGCTTAAATATTTATGATGGCGCTGATAATACTGCTCCTCTAATTGGGTCTTTCTCTGGAAGTATTTTACCCAATAATGGTGTGATTATTTCAACTAATAGTGCGATTACTTTAGAAATGAGCAAATCCTTTTATGGGGATACCGATGCAGGTTTTGAGCTAATATGGGCTTGTACAGAAATGTCTCCAACTACCGATTTTGCTGTCAATCAAACAACTTCTTGTTCTGGAGTTGTTAATTTCAAAGATCAGTCTTTAGGTTTCCCTGATAGCTGGCATTGGGATTTTGGAGATGGCGCAAGTTCTACAGATTCTATGCCTATTCATCATTATAAAAATGCAGGTAGTTATGCTGTTGCTTTAGCTACTTGTAATAATATTGCCTGTGATACCCTCACCAAAATGAATTATGTTACGGTA
This sequence comes from uncultured Saprospiraceae bacterium, assembly GCA_964644655.1. GTDB lineage: Bacteria > Bacteroidota > Bacteroidia > Chitinophagales > Saprospiraceae > JAFMDF01. Next base: position 21,499 of record CAZXYA010000026.1, read on the forward strand.
GATTTTCAAGCACCATTCTGTGATACTTTACAAATGCCAGTAAACGAACAGACACAAATAATAAATGCTTGTACAGGAGTTCTATTTGATAATGGTGGTCCAAATGGCAATTACGCTACAGGTCCATCTAAAGGAACAACTATCCTACAAATACCTGAAGCTACAGCCATTCAATTAGTTTTCCATTCTTTTAATTTGTCCAAATATGGAGATACTTTATTTATCTATGATGGGCCTAATAAAAACGCCCCACTAATTGGGGCATATACAGGAGAAAATTTGCCCGAAGGTGGGTTCATTTCTTCGTCAACAGGCAGCCTGGCTTTTCTAATGATTACTAATAATTTTGCCAATCCCAGCGGATTTGAAATAGAATGGGCATGTAATATGATGCCTCCTATCGCTGACTTCTCCCTCAGTCAGCCTTTTAATTGTTATGGAACAAGTACTTTTATTGATAAAACGAAAGGTTTTGAAATATCCAGAGTTTGGGATTTTGGAGATGGGATAACTTCTATCGACAAACATCCAACCCATGCTTATGCACAAGCTGGGGAATACGATGTGTCTCTAGTTGTATGTAATGAAGTTGCATGTGACACTTCCATTCAAACACAATTTGTTAAAGCAGAGAATACCTTTTTTTGCGATACTATTAGTATGCCCACTAACTCCATTCCACAAACGGTATATGAATGTACTGGTATTCTAAAAAGTGGAGCACAAAAAGAAAACGAACAATCCGATATCTTAGTAATTAGTCCACCAGGTGCTACTCAAATCCGAATTGATGTTAACTTTTTTAATCTCGATAATTGGGTGAATTTTTATGACGGACCTACTACTGATGCCCCTATACTAGGCTCTTTTATAGGAAACATAGCTCCAAATGCGAAAACCATCATTTCTTCAAGTGGTGTAATCACTATTGAAAGAAGAAGAGATTTTTCTCGAGAGGATATAGGTTTTGAACTAACTTGGTCCTGTAATACGGATTCTCCTATTTCTGATTTTAAAATAAATCCACCTACTACTTGTTCCAGTTTAGTAACATTTCGGGATCAATCAAAAGGCATTCCATCTAGTAGATTTTGGGATTTTGGTGATGGCAATACTTCTACAGATTTGTTTCCAAATCATATTTATCAAAATAATGGCGTTTTTGATATTAGCCTAGCAGTATGTAATAATTTAGGATGTGATACTAGCATGCAGCAAATTATCATTAATAAAGTTAACGACTTCTGTGATACCATTTCCATGACAAATAATTACGAAGACAGAATTATCACAGCCTGTGAAGGACAGCTTATTGATGAAGGATTTGAAGATACATTAGCACCTACTTCTAGCTGGACGACTATTATCAGTCCTCCTGGCACTTTTATTGAACTTCAATTGGACAAGACAGACGCTTCTTCTGCTCATCTGTTAACCATCTATGATGGGCAAGATTCTCAAGGCTCCTACCTTGGTAATTTCTCTGAATTCGGAGAAACAGCACAATCCATTATTTCATCCAATAATGCTATGACCATAGAATTAAGGAGAGAGCTTCAATCATTTAATACAGGCTTCGAACTTAGTTGGGAATGCAAACCTTCTATACCTATCGCTCATTTTACTGCTCCAACACCGTTTTGGTGTGGAAATCGAGTTAATTTTCTAAATGCCTCCATTAAAGCAACGAAGTTTCATTGGGAATTTGGAGATGGAGCTAGTTCTAATGCCGATTCTCCAACTTATTTCTATCAGCAACCCGGCATCTACGAGGTATTATTAATTGCCTCCAATGAAGTATATGTCGATTCATTTTCTCAAATAATCATAATTGAGGATGGAATCATTACTGCAGATATCAGTATGCCTGACACCGTTTTCACTAATCAAATAGTTGACTTCCAGGGAATAAGTAATCAAGCCGTTTCATGGCAATGGAATTTTGATTCGGTATTATTAGCCGATAATATCCCAAATCCAAGTTTTAGTTTCTCAGAATCTGGTCTATATGAAATTAATTTAAAAGTAGCAACAGATCGTGGTTGTCCCAATTCCATTCTTAAACATTTAGTAGTTGTAGACTCTGTAGGAAATTCGTTGAAAGGAGTTGCTAATCAAAAAAACAGTAACCAAAAAAACATTGCCTCAACAGACTTGACTTATAAAATCTTTCCTAATCCAACCAAAAATCTTATTCGTATTAATCTTAAGAATATGCCATTTGGAAAAACAGGGGTTGTTCAATTATATGATACAAATGGTAAGCATTTATTATCAAAAAGAATTGATGCCAAAGATAATATTACCCAAATGGATTTAAGTAACTTTAGTGCTGGCATTTATTTTTTAAGGATTACAATAGGAGAAAATACTTTTTTAGAACGGATTATACGGCAATAAGAAAATAATTTTCCAATAAATAAAAACTATTCCTTACTTTAGATAAACTAAAAACCTAAGATATGGAATTTCCAAAAATCAAAAACCTAGCACTAGTAGCTGCTCCAATTACCCTAATCTTTTTAGGAATATGGTGGTTCAGATGCCCAAGTGCTAGTATTCATTTACAAAATAGCTACTTAGAGACCAATATGCCTGATAGGGAATTACCTTATCAATATGATTTGGTGCTTCCATTTGAAACGGATATGGTTAATGACCCAAACTATGCCATTGCTAGAGATGGTCCTTATGTTAAATCTTTGTTTGGCCCTAGATTTATTAGGGATAGAAATCAATGTAGTCTACTCCATTATGATTTTCATCAAGGCATAGATTTCGAGGGAATATTCGACTTTGATGGCACAACATTTAATGAGGACAATCCAAATCCTAATCTATGTATGTGTGATGGGCTTGTTGAAGAATTCACCTATAATAATAGGTCAGAAAGCTGTGGTGGTCAAACAAATTTCATTAAAATAAAGTGTAATCAATCCTTTAATAAAACAGGGGTTGATTGGGGCAATATTTATTTACGGTATGTCCATTTTTCTAGTTTCTCTAAAAATTTTGTCGTTGGAGAAAATGTAGCAAAAGGAGATACACTTGGCTATACAGGTTGTACAGGGGCAAGCACGCATCACCTGCATCTAAGTGCCCAAAGAAAAATTGATAATAATACTTATATTAATGTCCACCCATATCGACTCTATAATCCTATACAAGTTCCCCATTTGGTCAATAAAATCGACGATGTAATTGTTACTAAATTTACCTCATCAAATAATTATAATATCTTAAGGTTTAATATTCCATATAACCGTTTGTCTCTTAAGGAAATTCAACTTACCCGATCTTGGTTTTGGTGGCATTATGATTATTATACGATTGATTTAGAGGATATCAGTACTAAACAAGATAGAGAATGTCATAATTTAATACCCAATATAGAATTATTTCCATACCGATTTAATGGACAAAATACTGCGGATAATCTATATAACGATATAAGAAGTGATTTAACAAATGACTATCCCTTAATAGATGTAACCTCAAGTAGATATGGCTATATATTGGATGTAAAAGTAAAATTATCTCCCTTTTATTATGGTTCTTGGAATTGCTTTAATATAAAAATATCAGATATCTGGGGTAATACGATGACTGGGAGATTATAAGTAATTTCATTGGGGTTTAAAAATACGGTACGTATCTAATAATTCGCTTACCTTTATTCTCATAATGGCAACTATCACAAAACATACCATCCAAATCCAAGAACACCAAACCATCAGAGTAGGTGACCAAATAAATAATGTCCTGTTCGACGAAGCCACCTACCAAGCCCTAGCAAAATACCAAGAAAAGCAAAAAACAAAGTATTTTTCACTGGTTTATAAAGGCATCAAATTCAGTCATTATGTGGGCATTATACAGGTAGGAAAAATCACTTTAGAAATTTTGCCCAAAGCGGATAAAGTTGGAACAAATAATCCCGCTAAATGGCAGGCGGTTTTATTAGAAATGCTTCGGTATTGTCGATTGATAAAAGTAGAATCTTTGGGTCTTGGGAAAGTGCGTTTACAATCAAATACGATTTTGGATATTTACTTTGAGCAGTTTTTAGATGCGGTTCAGCAATTATTAAATAAAGGTTTACCCAAACAATATTTAACCAAAGAAAGCAATCAAAAAGCTTTAAAAGGGCGGCTGATGCTACCCAAACAACTAAGAAAAAACGGCTTGCATCCAGAGCGATTTTATGTACGACATAAGACCTTTGAATATGACCATTTGTTTAATCGAGTCTTATTGGAAGCATTGAAAGTTTTACGACAGGTCCATTTAAATCCTGTTTTGACATTAAAACTAGAACAAATCCTTAGTATTTTTCCTAAACTACCTGCCGCTCTAATTTCTCCTAGAGATTTTGACCAATTATTTCAAACGCAAAAATATCGCCCGTATCAAGAGCTATTAGAAATTAGCCGATTGATATTGTTAAATTTTAGCCCTGATATTCGGAGCGGACAACATCATTTATTTGCCCTGCTCTTCGACATGAATAAATTATTTGAAGAATATGTCTTTTGGAAATTAAAGGCTTTGGAAAATAAGCAAATCAAAGTACAGCGGCAAGCCAGCAAATCTTTTTGGCAACGCCGAACCATTCGACCAGATATAGTTATTCAAGCTGGGAAACGAAAATATGTTTTGGATACCAAATGGAAGGTTTTACAACGTAATTCTCCTTCGATGAAGGATTTAAAGCAGCTATATATTTATTGTCAGTATTTTGAAGCAGAACGAGGGATTTTACTTTATCCCAAGGTTTATTCAATTGATAATAGTCCAGTTATTCCTTTTCAGCCGCTTCAAAATGAATCTACTACAATTCATGGACAGGTTTTATTTTTGACTATCCTAAATGAGGATGGGCAATTGAATAAAAATTTAGGAAAGGAATTAATAGAGTTATTATAACACTAAGAATTACACTAATAATCCGTCGTTTTTATCAATTTGGGCCGCTTCCATTCCCAAATGCTAATCTCGGTATTAATTGTGCCATTTCCAATATCATAATAGATAACATATTCCTATAAACATAATTCGCTTCATACTATTTTATTGAGGTTTTACAGACAATTTATGTCTCTATTCAAAAAGATACAAAAAAAATAGCATATTATTTTTAACTACCGTTAAATAAAAAACATGACAGATTCAATCAACAAACTCAATAATTATTTACAACTCATTGATAGGGAATTAACTACGGAACATGCCGCAAAATGGGGATTGATGAATGCCCAGCAAATGGTAGAGCATATAAGTTTCTTATTTTTAGCTTCGTCGGGCAAGTGGGGGCGGGAATTTACAGGTGATGAAGCAAGAGCAGCAAAAATGAAAGCTAATTTTTTTGCAGTTCAATATCCATTTCCTAAGAGTGTTCCTATGCCAGGCAGTAAAGAAGCTGCTCCTCCACCACTTCGAGAAACGACTATGGCAGGCTCAAAAAATGTACTTAAAAAAACGGCTCAAAAATACTTCCAGCATTATGAGTCAAATCCAACCGATAAAGTGCAACATCCTTATTTTGGCTTACTAAACTTTGAAGAATGGACGAACTTTCAAATTAAGCATACGGAGCATCATCTTATGCAATTTGGCTTATTACCTTATCCCTTAACGGATGAAATGGAAGCTAATTTGCAGTTGATTGGCGAGAAATTAAAAACGGTTTATGCTGAAGTAACTACCAATCATCAAGCTAAATGGGGCTTGATGAATGCCCATCAAATGGTAGAGCATTTAACCTTAGTTTTCCTCTACAGCACAGGGAAGTTTGGTGTCCCTTTTAAGGGAGATTTAGCAGCAGCCGAAAAATTATGGGAACCATTTGTAGCAGCAGCAAATCCTTGGAAAACAGTATTTCATTCCTTTTCTGGCGGCAATCCTAAGCCTCCAAGAAATGAAACGATAGAAGGGTCTAAAAAGGCGTTAAAAAAAGCCTTTATCAAATACCAACATTATTGTAAGGAAAACCCTGATGCCATTACGCCGCATGGTTTCTTAGGGAATATTACGACTGCTCAATGGATACTAGCCCATCTGAAGCATATCGACCATCATTTGTCGCAGTTTGGGGTGATAGCGGAACCAGTCTAGTGGTTTAAGATCGAAGAAAGGAAAGGAAATCGAAGCTAAAAAGAAGTGATAGCGGAACCAGTCTAGTGGTTTAAGCATAAAGTAACTGATAGTTAAAGATGTTGTCTTTAAAAATATAATTTTCGTGAGTTTTAATATAAAGCACCATCAATTCGTTGATGGTGCTTCTTTTTTGAAAGACAGATCTTATTTGATAAAACTTTGGAATACTTAGTATTCTACAGAACATTAGATTAGCAACGAATTTTCAACTTAGTTTCCAAAGTAATTTAATTATATTTGCTTAGCTTTTAATATTATGCTACAACTCTTTAATCAAACCACTCACTTAATTTCCATATAAATGAAGCCCCATTTTTTTAAACAATCAGTAGGTATTTTATTGTTATTCTTATTAATCATTGGCTGCACATCGGATGAACCTGTCTTTATTCCAGAAAATATTTCTGCTGCTCAATATTTAGCGGATAAACAATTTCAACCCGAAACAGCCATTCTACTAAAAGATAATGATTTGGCTTTTGCTGCCAAAATTGATATTATTCGCCAAGCAAAAAAAGAAGTAAAGTTGAATTATTATATTTTCAGCCCAGATGAAAGCACCTCCTTTTTGGTCAATGAATTATTAAAAAAAATAAAGGCTGATAAAGATTTTAGAGTGAAAATTCTAACGGATTATCAATATAATTACTACCAATTAGATTTCTTTAAATGGCTAGAAAATCAACAGCCACATGGTATTCAACAAATTGAGATTGGTTTATACAATCGACCAACTATCAACATTATAAAATTAGCCGAATTTTTAACCTTGGGTTGTACCCAGAATCAGTCAACTGATGAAGGATTGCCAGAATGTGCTAAAGAAAAATTGGCCTACTTGAAAAAAATGGACACCATGTCTTTGGCGGAAGCAGAAAAGGCAATGAGTATTCCTGCCAAAATATTCTTAGCTGGACTTTATGCCCAAAAACCGAATGTGCTTTTATATGCCCTCCAAGGTGGTTATCAGCGCTCTGTCCAAAGTATAGCATTGGCAGAAAAGGCAAAGGAAAACAAAAATAAAATAACCCAAATAAAAGCATTAGGCATGCGCTATTTGGCCACTAAAAAAACAGAAGGGGTTAAAAAGTTAGGTGCTAAATTAGCCCTAGGCACAGATGTCGCAGGTTTATTTTTGGGTAAACAGCTTGGTCCATTGATTAATTCTTTTAAAACCGTTTTGCCTTATTCTATTGAAGGAGTAGATAATCTTCCTTTAATGACCCATCCCGACCTAGAGTACATAACAGATTATACCCACCATAAATTTATTATGGGAGATGGCCATACTTTACAAATTGGTGGTAGAAATATTGCCAATGCTTACCATATGCATCCAACCCATTTAGAAAAATATTACACATTTATGGATACAGATATGTATATGACTTTAGCAGAAAAAGATGGCGCATTTTTTAATGCTGCCTTTGATCGCCTTTGGAATTTCCGAACGATGGTGGCTAGTATAGCCGATGTTGCCCAACATGCACCGCCTAGTTATCTTCACTTGATTGAGCACATGGATCAGCTAAAAACAGAAAATTGTGAGGGAGAAACAGATGCTGCTAAAAAAGAAACCTGTTTAACTCAATTGTTGGCACAGGTAGTGGATACAACAGTAGCTCCTTTTTTAGCAAAAAAACAAACGGAATGGGATGAAAAATTTAAAAATTCCTTAGCAACTTATGAAAAATATTTAGCCACCAAAAAGCCTTTTAAATCATGGACTGCAATTGATCAAATTTTTAATCGAGAAAAAGGCTATGTTTTATCAGATAATTTAAACGCTCCCCTACATTCTTTTACACATCATTTTATCGCAGCCAAAGATTTTCACTATGTAGAAAATCTACCCTTTTCTCAAGCAGATAATACTGCTCCCACAAAGCGGTTATTGGGTTCAGAATACGGCAAAGAAATCAATCATGGAAAAGGCATTCATAAAGTATGGATGGCCGCTTTTCAGCAAGCTTGCGAACAAAGTAATGAAACGGGTACGCCAACTGAGGTCATTATTCATCAAGGTTATTTTGCTCCACCAATGGGTGTGGCTTACGAGATGAATCGTTTAATCAAAGCCAGCGTGTGTCCCAATGTTACCGTAAAATTGTACACCAATTCCATTTTATCAACAGATTTAGTTCCCATTAATCTAATTGGTCGCCGATTATTATTTTCTATGAGTCAGCATAATGCTGAAGTAAATGAGGAGGACCGATTTCAGTATTTTGAATATAATATTGACCCATTAAAAAATATTGTTGCCCAAAAATATTCCTACCCTGAAGATGAAAAAGGATCACTTGCGAGTTATTTTTCGCTACATACTAAGGTAATGATTTTTGGAAATGATATTTATATCGGTTCTTCCAACACCGATTTTAGAAGTTATTTGATGGATACTAATAATGGTGTTTTTATCAAAAATGCTCCTGAATTGGTAGCTCGATATAAACAGTTTTTAAAAGAAATTGAAGCTAATAAAATCGTCGCCCCTGCAAAAGACTTCTTCCAATATCCTACCAGAGAAGCCTTAAATCAACAGGAAAGGAGTGAAATGCTTAGTCTGATGAAACGGCTAGAATTTACGGAAGGAGACACTCTTTCTTCGGCGCAAAAACAACAAGTAGAAATATTATTTATGATGCTTGATAAAGCTTCTGAGGGCTTTGATGAGGTATTAAAAGAGGAGGGAATATTAGCGCCTAATCCAGCTATTGATCGGTTATTAAAAATGATTTGATTGGTTACAACCGCTGCTTAACCTGATTCCCAATCCGTAAATTTCGATAAATCAAAAATACTAAAATAGCCCCTACTCCACCAGCATATCTTACTAATCGCATTTCTTGCTGTTGATAAAACAACCAAGCAAAAATACTTGTGGCGATTAATAAAATGGTATAAATCAAACTTTTTCCTAATGCGAATAACAGTTCTGTTTTTTCTTTATTGCCTGTTACTTGAAATTCAATATCCCCTCGTTGCACTTTTTTTAAGGTCTTTCTAATATCATTGGGTAAAGACAGGGCATTCATCACCGATTTTTGTACTAACTCGGTTACATATTTCACTAAATCACCTCTTTCCCCCAACATAAATTTTTGGAAATAAGGGCGAACCACTTCTAAGGGATTCGTATGAATATCTAAGGTATTGCAGATACCTAACAACAGCGTTATCATACGATTGAGTAAGACATAATCTTTGGGGACTTGTACCGTATTGGCTAAGTTTTTCAGTCCTATTTGGCTGGTTAGATTAAACAAACTATTATTAAAAGGATCGACTTTGATGTCTTTTAAACTAAGCCCGTCAAACTGAACTTCATTCTGTAGGAAATTACGAAAAGCATCAATTACTTTTTCAGAAATCCGCTCTGCTTGGCGTTCATCGGCAATAAAGCCCATTTTTTTTAGGGCTTCTATTATATTTTCTGTATCATTTTTTGCTGCTGCTTCTATTAATTCTAATAAACCTGTTCTTGTATTTTGTTCCAATTTAGCGACCGCACCAAAATCTAATAGCACAATGGTTCCATCTTCCTGCACCAATATATTACCTGGGTGAGGGTCGGCATGATAAAAGCCATCCTCAAAAATCATTTGACAATAGGCATGTATCAAGCGATTGGCTAAATCCCGACCATTAATTCCCCATGCTTTAATCTGGTCGGTATCACTAATTTTTACGCCTTCATAAAAAGTGGAGGTTAAGACTCTTTTTGTAGAAAAAGCTTTATGCAGTTCGGGAATTTCAAATTTTTCTTCGGTAATTAGATTAGCTTTAATCGCTTGCATAGAAACTGCTTCTTGCTCAAAATCTAATTCTTCTTCTATCATTTTGCGCACCTGCGTATAGGCATATTCCATGCCTTTTATATCGTAAAACCTAGAAGCCAACCGAGTTAATTTTTCCATAACGGTTAAATCAACTTCAGCAATTTTTTCGATATTTTGATGCTGGACTTTGACAATTACTTCCGTTCCATCTTTTAAGGTCGCTTTATGTGCTTGCCCAATAGAAGCGGCAGCTACTGGTTCTTTATCAAAAGAAGCAAATAATTCTTGAGGGCTTTCGCCCAATTCAGATTTAATCCGCTGTTCTATTTCGGAATAAGGGCGAGCAGGAATTTGGTCTTGTAGTTCTTCTAATGGTTTTTGAAAAGCTTCGGGTAAAAAATTAGTTAAAATAGATAACAATTGCCCTACTTTGATAAATAGACCTTGTAATTGTAGAATGGCATTTTTGACGATTTCTGCATTTTTAAAATGTAAATCAAGCACTCGTTTTTCGTAGTATTTCCTACCAAAAACCTTACTTTTTAAGCCTAGCCAAACATAACTCCAAACTACCTTAAAGGCAGTCCAATAGGCTTTGCGGATTCTCCAATTTTTATTATAGATATTTTTTGACAGGATAACGGGTTTTAACTCCGTATTTTAATCGGAGATTTTTCAGGATTAACAGGATAGCCTTTTCTAAACGATGAACTATAAATGATGAATGATGAATTCGTTGTATACCCCAATTCATTGTTTATAGTTCATCGTTCATTGTTTTTCTAGCTGCTATATTTCAAATACCACAGGCGGATTCACCACCATATACCGCAAATTTACAACACTCGCATTTATAAAATGAATATTATTTTTTGTTACCTGTCCGTAAGCTTCGTGGATATGTCCAAAAATGTTGTATTTAGGTTGGATTTGCTCGATTCGGTTTAATAACATTTCACAGCCTACTGCTAAGCCTTGAAAAGTTTTGTCTAAAATACCTTTTGGTGGACCATGCGTTAATAAAATATCGGTATTTTCTGGAATTAACTGCCAATGTTGGTCAATATCTGCGCCTCTATCTCGATTAAATGCCCAATTAAAAAAGCGTGGCTGAACTGGCGAACCCCAAATATTTATGCCTTCAATGGTCACCCCACTATCGTTTAAATAAAGGACATTTTCTGGAATTAAAGCGGCTATTGCTGATACTGGTGTTTGCTCAAAAAAGAAATCGTGATTACCTGCTATAAATATTTTGTATTGGAAATCTTGTTGGCTAAACCAGTTTAGGAAGGCTATTATTTCTTGTTCACTTCCTCTCTTTGCCACATCTCCCGAATGCAATAATAGATCGCCTTTGGGCAATTGCAATTGGTTGTGTAATCCGTGAGTATCTGAGATGGCTACTATTTTCATATTACAGGATGACAGGTTTTAACTCCGTATTTTAATTGGAGATTTTTTAGGATTGACAAGATGAAACAAGAGTTCTATCGGTGAATTTCGCTTTTATCAAAAGGAAAATTTTTATGCTCATTATAAACTAACATTTGGTTAAATTTATCCATGCCATAAATTTCTTTATATTTTAAATCTAATTCTTTTCTCTGTTTTTCAAGAAAGGTTTCTTTATTATCAAGTCTAAATGGATCTCTCCATGAAGGGATATATCTTGCATTGTCTATACCCGGAGTTCCAACAGCCACATATATTATAGCTCCTATTGGAAGTTTAAAATGCATTCTCTGCTTTCCTGTAAATTTTATGCCTATTTCCTCTTTCGAAAATACATTTTCTGAAAGATATTTTCCTTCAGCTAATTTTTTTATAACTTTTACAATTCTTAATCCTGCTTTTATTTTTTCCAAATTCCTTCTAATTTTTATTAAACCTTAGAATATTTATCTATTGCTATTCTAACTCTCCTCCCCCCAAGGATTATAAGTCCCAAAACTCCACAGATAACCTTCAAAATCACGGCAAGTATAATCTTTTCCGCCATAAGATTGCTCCACTAAATCTAAGACAATCTCTGCACCTCCTGCTTTTGCTTTTTCGAAATGCGCCTCCGCATCTTCTACAACTATATAAATACAACTATTGGCAGCGCCATTGAGTTCCGTTGGCGTCTTTATCAATTTACCAAAAGGTGTTGCTGTACGAGGGCTAATCATTATCATCCCATTATTAAAAACTAATTCGGCATGTTGAACATTTTCTGCATCATCTTTGTACACCATTTTTGGTTGAAAGCCAAAGACTTCACATAACCAAATAACTGCTTTGTTAGCATCATGATATTGCATGGTTGGAATGATAACAGCTGGGGCATTTTTCATTTTTGTTGATTTTAATGTTTAAATAGAACACAATTTACATTTTTTGTTTTAAAATTAAAATAAATCAACAAAAAATATTCCCAACTCACTTCTTCAGTTAAATACTCCCAGGTAATGGTTTAGTTTACAAAGTACTATTACTATGTTTCTAAAGTTTTGACCGTAATTCAGATACTTAAAGGTGCACTAGCACCTAAAAAACAATACTATAACTAATCAAAACTTTGGAAACATAGCACTAGGGAACGATTCAAAAATAACTTTACATTTTAAAATTGCAACTTA
>CAZXYA010000027.1:0-32565 GCA_964644655.1 uncultured Saprospiraceae bacterium
ATAGTCGGGTGGGATAATGGATAGCCCATTGCGATTAAAATCTGCGAACGTACAATATCTATTCCCGTCAATTCTTCTGTAACCGTATGCTCTACTTGGATTCTAGGATTTACTTCAATAAAGTAAATATTCTCTTGCACATCTACTAAAAACTCCACTGTTCCCGCATGCGAATAATTGGAATGTTTCCCAATCTTTGTCGCATATTCATATAATTTATCCCTAGTTCCTTGCTTCAAACCGTAACTAGGCCCTATCTCCACTACTTTCTGAAACCGTCTTTGTACCGAACAGTCTCTTTCAAATAAATGGACTATATTTCCATATTTATCTCCCAATAACTGGACTTCAATATGTTTTGGGTTTTCAATAAATTTTTCAATAAACACTTCATCGCTACCAAAAGCGGTCTTAGCTTCCCCTTTCGCTTCGTTATATGCTTTAGAAAATTCTGCTTCAGTCCGCACCACTCGCATACCACGACCGCCACCACCATTCTTGGCTTTGACCATAATCGGCCACCCAATCTTTTTGGCTTCTCTTAAAGCAACAGGTTCTTCGGATACATCTACTAAACTATCTTCAATTAGCGGAACATTGATTTCCCTAGCAAAAGCTTTGGTCAATACTTTATCTCCTACTTTCATCATTGTCTCAGGCTCAGGACCAATAAAGACAATGCCGTTCGCTTGACATTTTCTGACAAAATGGATATTCTCAGATAAAAATCCATAGCCTGGGTGAATTGCCTCTGCCCCACATTTTTTAGCAACTCGAATAATTTCATCAATATCCAAATAGGGTTTTAATGGGCTATCATCTGGTCCAATTTGATAAGATTCGTCCGCTTTATAACGGTGTAAGGAGTATCTGTCTTCGAAGGTATATATTGCAACCGTCCGTAGTTTTAATTCGGAAGCCGCTCTTAGTACTCTAATGGCAATCTCGCCTCTATTGGCAACTAATATTTTTTTAAACTTGTTAATCTTAGGCTTCATAATGAAGTTTATTATTTATCGGATGTTAAAGTAGATAGGAACTAAGGGCGTAGGAAAAATATAACCTACCCATTTTGGGTAACTTATTTATTTCCTACTCCCTGAAAATTCCCTATACTTCATAAGTTGTCACTACAAAAATAATTAAGGGTTCTGCCCCTGTGTTTTCAATGGCATGTAAAGCCATTCCTTTTATACTCGTAATATTGCCTTTTGTTAGGGAATATTTTTTAGGTTCGCTTTTACCATCTACTTTTTCATAATACCTTCCTTCTCCATGCATCACTATATATAATTCCTGTTCTTTTCGTGTACCATGTGTATGAAAACCACAACTATCCGCCTTAGATGGTAAAATCATATAGGCGCCAATTCGATTACTAACTAATTCCTTTGGGTGAAAAAGTTGTAGTAAATAAACAACACCTTCTCCACCATACATTTTCACTCGTTTATCATATCGTGCCGCCTTTCGTTTAGGGGTGCCCAAATGGAAAACAGTCGGGTCAATATATTTTTCTACAAGTTGGTCTATGGCTAGTTTTTCTGCATCTGTAAGGGTAGTTTTACTCATTATTAGGTTACATCACACATTAGTAAATATAAGTATGCAACAAAAATCTATTGATTTCTTTTTGCAATTTTTTAGGCTAATTTTTATGGCTTTTTATTTATTATGGCAGAATTTGGCTGGAAAAAGTGCAAAAATGCAGTTTTTTAGTCAAAAATGATAGGAAATCTACAGAAATAGCAAGACTTTCTTACAAATAATCCACTTCTGTCTTATAAAATTTAGGCTTATCAACATTCCATAAAGTGTGGGTGGAGCCTAAAATGTACCACTCAGGAGAATCGTGTTACCTCTACTGTTGCGATATACAAGTAACACGATGCTCCTGTATCGTAATCTATTTCTAAACCCTCATACTTTTCACCGTAAGGCCAAATAAAAAACAGTCTGAATCAAAATGAAGCAGACTGTTGTAGCTATATTATACATGGGAAAATAAAATTACCAATGCACGTAAAAGAGTCATCGGTTATCACAAGAAAAATTATTTGAACATTATTCAATTAACTCAAAAAATGCGGTCGTTGAATTTTTTTGACAAAAAAGAAGTCTTGGCTTTTAAAAACCTGGTAGCAAACACCCCAATTTTGACCGAACGCACTTGGTTTTTAGCTCAGATAGATAAATTCTAGACCATAGCTTCAGCAAACTTATTTTTTATTATCCAAAAGGTTCAATGCTTCCCTTAATTGAATTATGTGTTTATTTTTTTTTAGGTCTTTGTCCATTGTCCAATATTTAGTATGAGATAATCTACCTCTATTAATACTAATTTTAGCGCTTATATCCCTAACTCCTTTGCCAAATAATTCAGATAAAGGACCACTAATTATATCTCCAAAGATTAAAGAAGAAGAAGGGGCATAAATGTTTGTCCATCGAGTCACACCAAAAACAGCAGCATGATGTAATTTCAAGAAATTGCTAGAAGGTATATTATAGGCAATCGATTTTTTTCCTTTTTCTTCACCTGATTTTTTTCTTAGTTTTTTGTCTAATATGGGTGGGCAAGTAGGAAATTCTCTTTGCAATTTTTTTTGTTTAAATTCTTCAGTACTTTTAGCCAATAAATAGTCAGCATAGGTCAAAGGGCTTCCAAGGGTAATTAGATCAGAAACCAACCACATACGCTGTTCTTCGAATGTTTTTTTCTGTTGGTTTTGAAAATCATCCAGATTAAATTTATCACCTCGAATCATTTCATCCAAAATATCTAAAGACGAAATTGATTTTGTTTCTGGTATCTTAGTATTCAATAAAGGCCAAGCATAAGTTAATAAGTCATAAGCTATGACACTTCCTAAACTATGTCCGACTACAATGATTCTATCATATTTATTTGATTCATGCAATTTTTTTAAAATATTAATGCCCTGCTTTCTAATCTCATATCGACTCTTGATATTTTTGGGTGAATCATCTAAATACCTAGCGGCATCTCCTACATAATCTTCAAGATTACTTACCACAACAGGAATAATTAGTAAGCTAAAAATCGGCCCTACCCATTTGAGTAATGAAGCGACTTCACTTTGAGTAATAAACCATAAATTAATAGCTAGAATCAATATAAATAGAAACATTACTAAAAACCAAACACCTCTAAGTGGTTTAGGAATCTTCCATGGAGATGTTAAAATTAGCCTTTTTGCCCAAGTAAGAATATGACTAATTTTATTGCCTTCCATCAAATGTGCCCAATAAAACTCAAAGAAATCTGTCCTTACCTCATTTTTATTTTGCGTAGTAGTCAATCTTCTTAAATCAAAATTTTCAGAGATGTTATCAGGTTTGCTAAACAAGCCAAGTTTGGCAAAATCATGGTGGATAGATTCATCTTCCTCCCAAACTGCTTTAACAAAACCTCTTAGCGTATCCATCGGACGTTGTTCTCCAATGCCATGTATGATGAAAACTGCTTGTTTTTTGTTCATAATTTAGTTTTAAAATTTAGTCTAATTTAATTTTGAAAGCTATCAATAAAAGGTATAATACGCTGCCTAGCTAATGCAGTAAACGATTCTTTAGGAGAACACATTTTAGCTAATAAATTCATTTGTTCATGGAAAATATCTAAGGAAAAATCATTTCGTTTTTCTCCGTCCGCCTGAAGCTGTTGAAGTAGGCCCCTAATATTAAATTTAATATGCTGAATTTGAATACTTTTTTCTTTCCGTGCATTTACTAAACCAACTCGGTTTAATCCAAAAATTTTAATTGAAGCTTGCCCAAACTTGCTAGGCTTAATTCCATCAATTCTTTTTGGAATAACCAAACCATCTTCCAAAAAATCTAAATGGTCTTCTGGATTAATTATCAAATTACAAGGGTTCAGTAAAAGGTAAACCTCATTATCTACTACTTCATTATGCCTTAATACTCGTTTGGAATTTGCTGCTAATGGAAATTCATTTCCTTTTCCTAATAAATCTCTTCTATTTGTAAGTCCTGATTCTTGCGTTCTTTGTCTATTGCAGTCAATACAACTTGGCAGTAAGTTATCCCAATCCGCCGCTAACCAATAATAGCCTGGATGTGCTAATTTTTCACCATCTTCTTTAATCGCTCCTTTAGGACGAAAATGCTCCACATCCATTGGTTGAGTATCTTCATATTTACATTCGCAATAAGCACATTTTCCATGAAATAAGCGATGTAACATTATTTTAGTTTTTTGGTATTTATTAGTAGAGAGAAATTAATAGCTGTGCTTATATAGAACAACGCAAAACAAAATTAAAAAATTCCAATAAATAACCCCAAAGTGTTATTCTTTTGAAATTAAAATAATAACAAATTGAAAAGTATCGAACAAAAAGATAGCTATTCTAAGATATTTTGAAATAAAATCATCCTTCTCATCCATTATTCCATTAATAATTTTATTGAATTCAACAAATTATATCTTTCTTTGCCTTTCCTTTAGGGACATCCGCTTTAAAACTTACTATTATAGCGAATCCTTATTTTCAAATAAAACCAACATAATATGTCTGCCGAATTACAGACTGCTCTTCTACTCTTGGTAGTCGGAATGATTACCGTTTTTATTATCCTTTCTCTAGTTGTTCTAACTGGTCGTACCCTTATCTGGGTCGTCAATAATTATTTCTCTCCTGAAGAAAAAATAACTTACGATTATACCGTTCCTTTTGTAGAAGACGATGTCATCTACAAGAAAAAATTAGCAGCGATTACTGCTGCGGTAGAAATAGCAACTGGAGGAATAGGAAAAATTACAAAAATAGAACGAGTATAAAATAAACAAAGAGGTATCTAAAAAATAGAAGCTTCAATCATTCAAACAATATGTCCAACCGTGTACCGTCTGCCTCCGATAAAAATCGGAGCAGGCTGTGTATCGTTAACCGTACAAACAAATGGGTAAAGAAATCAAATTAAGTTTAGTTTATAGAGATATGTGGCAATCTTCTGGGAAATATATGCCCAGGGTGGACCAATTATTAAAAGTCGCACAACCCATTATAGATATTGGGGTATTTTCTAGAATAGAAACAAATGGTGGTGGGTTTGAGCAAATTTGTCTGCTCTATGGAGAAAATCCAAACAAAGCAGTAAGAGAATGGACGACGCCTTTTAACAAGGCAGGGATTCAGACTCATATGTTAGAACGGGGATTAAATGGTATTAGAATGAGTCCTGTTCCTGCTGACGTAAGGGAAATGATGTTCAAATTAAAGAAAAAGCAAGGCACCGATATTGCTCGCTCTTTTGATGGCTTGAATCATGCACCGAATCTCCAAAAATCTTTTGAGTATGCTAGAGCTGGTGGAATGATTGCACAAGGTTGTTTATGTATCACTTTTTCACCAATTCATACCGTTGATTATTACATCAAATTAGCGGATAGGTTAATTGATTATGGGGCAGAAGAAATTTGTATTAAGGATATGGCAGGCATTGGGCGACCTGTTTCAGTAGGTAAAATGATAAAAGGGATTAAAGAAAGGCATCCAAATACGATAGTCCAATATCATGGGCATTCCACCCCTGGTTTTTCTGTGGCTACTTCTTTAGAAGCTGCTCGTGCAGGAGCAGATTATATAGATGTGGGGATGGAACCCTTGAGTTATGGAACAGGACATGCCGATTTATTGACCATTCATGAAATGTTGCGGGATGCAGGTTTTAGCTTACCTGATATTAATATGGATGCCTATATGGAAGTCCGTAGTTTGACCCAAGAATTTATCGACGATTTTTTAGGGTATTATATCAATCAGCGCAATCGAAAAATGAATCCTTTATTGATTGGCCCGGGTTTGCCTGGGGGCATGATGGGAAGTTTAATGGCTGATTTAGAAAATAATTTGAAGAGTTTGAATAAATGGAAGACTAAAAAAGGGCAAGCTTTAGTTTCTCAAGAAGATTTATTAATCAAATTATTTGATGAAGTTAAATATACTTGGCCTCGATTTGGGTATCCACCACTAGTGACACCTTATAGTCAATATGTCAAAAATGCTTCCTTGATGAATGTCGTGCAAATGGAAAAAGGCAAAAAGCGTTTTTCTATGATTGACGAAAATACTTGGGGCATGTTGATGGGTAAATCTGGTAAATTACCTGGACCTATCGGGGAAGAATTACAAGCGATGGCAGATGCAGAAGGCCGAGAAAAATTTGAAGGCAATCCGCAAGATTTATACCCTGACGAACTAGATAAATTCCGTCAACAGATGGAAGAAAAAGGTTGGGATACAGGACAAGATGAGGAGGAATTATTTGAATTTGCCATGCACCCACCACAATATGAAGATTATAAGTCAGGGAAAGCTAAAGAGAAATTCAATGCAGACTTGGCTAAACGAAAAGCTGCGGCTAATAAAAGCACCGTAGCAGTAAGTACCGCACCAGTAGTCGTACCAACTGCCGCTAGTGCAGCTACTAATGCCCAACCGAAATCTATGTGGATTGATGTGGATGGAGAGCGGTTTAAAGTGTCCGTTAGTTATGGAGAGGAAGAAAATAATAGCGTTTCCTCCCCCCAGCCTGCTCCAGAGGGGGAGAAGGTCAGTACCACTCCGAAGCCTAGTGCGACAAGTGGAGGCCCAATGATTAACGTAGAATCACCTTTGGAAGGGAAGTTTTTCTTAACCAAAAGTTCTTCTGATAAAGCTGTTAAAGTGGGCGATATGGTAAAAGAAGGCGATACCATTTTTTATGTGGAATCCATGAAGGTCATTAATGCTGTAAAAGCAGAAGATAGTGGAGAAATTGTAGAAATATTAGTCAATCACGGAGATGATATTGAGGAAGATGATGTGGTCATAAGATTGAAATGATGAATGATAAACGATGAATGATGAATTGGGAAAATTCGATTGTTATCGTCTAATACCCAAAAAATCTTATCCACAAAAAATAAATCGTCCATCTTTATCAAATTCATCATTCATCATACTTTAATCTTGAAAAATCCTGTCACCCTGTAGATATGGAGATACTAAATAAATTATACGAAATGACCGCCTTGGGAGAAATGGCTAATGCTCCCGGTAGTATTCTAATGCTGGTCATTGCTTTATTTTTGCTATATCTGGGCATTGCCAAACGCTTTGAGCCGCTACTCTTAGTCCCAATTGCCTTTGGGGTATTTTTAGCAAATTTCCCAGGTGGGAATATGGCAGTTACGACTGTCGCAGAAGCGCCTGGGATTGACCATAAAACCATTATTGAAATTGCAAAAGACCATGGCATTATGAATATGCTGTACTATATGTTGATTAAAACGGGTTTATTGCCTCCCTTAATATTTATGGGCGTTGGCGCAATGACTGATTTTGGACCGATGCTGCGAAATTTAAGACTCGCCTTTTTTGGGGCTGCGGCACAAGTGGGTATTTTCTCTGTTTTATTTGCGGCGGTTTTAATGGGTTTTACTTTAAAAGAGGCTGCTGCTTTAGGGATTATAGGTGGCGCGGATGGCCCAACAGCTATTTATACTTCTATTATTTTAGCGCCTCACTTATTGGGCCCAATTGCCATTGCCGCTTATTCTTACATGGCTTTAGTCCCTGTAATTATTCCCTTTATCGTAAAATTATTGATGAATGAACGAGAGTTAAAAATCAATATGAAAGCGCAGGAAAAATTATATCCTAGCAAAACAAAAATCAAAAATTTACGCACCGTTAAAATTATCTTTCCCATTGCTTTAGGTTTGATTGTTTCTATACTTGTTCCTTCGTCTGTCCCTTTAGTTGGCATGTTATTATTTGGTAATTTAATCAAAGAAATCGGGAGTGATACCAATCGTTTGTTTAAAGCTGCTTCGGATACAATTATGAATGCAGCAACCATCTTTTTAGGCTTGACGGTTGGCGCAACTATGACTTCCAGTTCGTTCCTAAATAGTCAGACTTTAATGATTGTAGTTGGTGGATTTATAGCTTTTGCTATTTCTATTGCAGGGGGTATTTTAGCTGCTAAAGTGTATAATTTATTTGCCAAAAAGAAGATTAATCCATTGATTGGGGCTACTGGTTTAAGTGCCGTCCCCATGGCATCAAGAGTGGCGAATGAAATTGCCTTGAAATATGACCCTAAAAATCATTTATTGCAATATGCGATGAGTAGTAATATTTCAGGAGTGATTGGGTCGGCGGTGGCTGCGGGGGTATTGATTTCTTTTTTGAGTTAGTTTATAATATATTCGTTTAGAATCCTTTTTCTCACATGCAGGCAGGAAGAAGTGTAAGTTATTGGACCTATTTTTTATTCAATAGGTTAGTATTTTAAGGATTTTAGAGACCTTATTAAAATAAATAATATCAATTTTCGATCTAACGTTCGATTCAAAGGCAAAGAACGCTTAGCCAACACTTAATAAATAAAACATTTCTTCAATCTAAGCTTGTAACCTTAAATTACTTCCAACGTAAGCATAAAGGATAAATTATAAGAAAAATCAAGTTTGCTAAATTCTTGTCTTTTAAATTTATAAAATTCAGGCATAGCAATTATTTTTTTCTCAAATTTGTTACCAAAACAACTTTTAAAGTTTAACTTTTCTGACAAAATTCTTCAAAATATAATCCCTCCAAATTTTGTAGCTGCTTTTGTCGGAAACAATTTCTAGTTGTTAGGTAGTACCATTTTCTCAGAAACCGACAAAAAGATTTTAACATGGGCATTTTTTACTCCCGTTTTACAACTACTATTTTAACATTTCGATTTTTATCTAAAAGATATATTTTACCATCACACCACAAAGACAGAACGATAAGTTAGTTCACTTTTTCATTTAACAGAAGTATATCTGCCTATATCGTTTAGCCATCTTTGGAAAAATCCGATTTAAGTTTCAATGCGGTATTTTTCCCAACCTATTTTCCACCATAAAAAATTAGCGTAAAAACAATTGTAGTTTTTACTTGATTTGATACGTTTAAGGCAATCATTTTAGCCTTAACAGTTCAGTCAATAACCCGTTTTGAAAAAAACTAATTTTATCTTCTATGAGAATATTTAAGGTATATTTTCAGGCTTGTCTATTTGGAGTATTTGGTATTTTAGCTGCTCCTCTATTTGGGAATAGCCTAATCACCAATTTGGACACGAAAATTATCGCATCACCTCTTTTAATGTTGCCTGATACAGCTTGTGGGTTGACCGATACGGTTATTCAATTGAGTTTCCCTACTTGTATGGGAGATAGCGACGCTACTGCAGAAATACAATTGGAGGGAGATAATGGGCCCGTTCTCATTGAATGGGATAATGGCGAAAGGGGAGCAATAGGAACGAATCTTAGTGTAGGAAAGCATTTTGTAACGGTCACCAATTTGGATCAATGTATGTTGATTGATTCTATTATTATTGAAGATAAACCACCGTTGGCATATACGATTACCCCCAATGATGCGCTTTGTGTGGGCGTTGCTAATGGTAGCATTTCTATTGCGGATACTTCGTCACTTTCCTATAATTGGAGTACAGGGGATTCTACAAACACATTAAGTAATTTAGCGGGTGGGATATATCAAGTTACGATTACGGATACTTTAGCTTGTACCGTAGTAGAAACCATTCCTATTAATAATAGTACTCGTGCTAGTTTAACCGTGGACGGAACAGATGCAACTTGTTTTGGCATAAATGATGGTGCTGCTATTGCTAATGATACCATCGAAGATTCTGGTTATTCCTATTTATGGAGTACAGGCGAGACTACTAAATCAATCAATAATTTACCCCCTGCTACTTATTTTGTTTTGGTGACAAGCCCAGAAGGTTGTTTGAATGCAGATTCCATTGATATATTGGCTACCAGAGCAGTTGCTTTAAACCCAACAATTAGCAATGCTACTTGTGAAGGTGTGAATGATGGAAGTATTATTATCAATGAGGCAATGGATGTTACAGGGTTCGGTTTTGGTTGGAATACTGGAGATACGACCCAAATGATTAGCAATTTAGCAGCAGGTGTTTATACCGTAGCTATTGCAGATACCTCAGGTTGTATTAATACTGCTGGCATTACCGTATTGCCTACTCGTCAATTAACTTTTTCTAGTACCGTTACCAATGCTTCTTGCGATATAGCAGCCAATGGAATGATTACGCTTAGCGATACTAGTGATATATCTACTTATACATTTGATTGGAGTACGGGCGATAGCACTCAAATGATTAGTAATTTACCCAATGGAACTTATAGTGTTACCCTCACAGATACAGTTGGATGTGTTGCTACTGACTCTATTTTAGTGGGCATTACACCAATTTTAAGTGCCATGACTACCTCTGTTGATGCAACTTGTAATGGGCTAGATGATGGGGCTGTTACAGTTAATGCAGGGAGTGATTTAAGTGGAATTAATATTGCTTGGAGTACTGGCGATAGTACTCAAATGCTAACAGGCCTAGGAGCAGGAACGTATGAAGTAATCTTAACCGATTCTTTTGGTTGTACCGCTAACGACTCTTCCCTTCTAAATGTGGGCGTAGCTTTTACTATTACCTCTACCTCCACAGATGCTACCTGTGAAGGCATAGACGATGGTACGATTAGTCTAATAGACTCCGCCAATATTACAGGACTAACCTTTGCCTGGAATACGGGAGATAGTACGCAAACATTAACGGGTCTAGCAGCTGGGAATTATAGCTATACCGTTACAGATACGCTTGGTTGCATCGAGACTGGAATGGTGGCATTAAGTAATCAAAGAACGATACCTTTATTAGTTAATAGAACCGATGTTAGTTGTGTAGGATTAAGTGATGGAGCTATTACTATTAATGAAAATGATACGACTAATCTAGTTTATAATTGGAGTACGGGTGATAGTACGAATACTATTTCTGGTATTGACGCTGGCAGTTATACGGTTTCCGTTTCCGATTCTATTGGTTGTTCTGCTACCAGTCTAATAAATATAACCGAATTAAATTCATTGAGTATTACCCTTAGTCAAACGAATGTTTCTTGTGCAGGCTTAACTGATGGAACCGCAACGGTAGAGGAAGGCAGCGATTTAACTGGATTTACTATTAATTGGAGTACAGGCTCAACTGACCAAATTTTATCCAATATAGGTGTTGGAACTTATATTGCGATGGTAACGGACACGCTTGGCTGTATGGCAATAGATAGTATTGAAGTAAGTGCTGACAGTACTTTACAAATAGGATTGACCGGGAATAACATTGATTGTGTTGATGAAAGCACCGGTAGAATTACTGCTTTTGCCTTAGATCTAACATCTAGTGATGCTTTAGATTTTTCATGGAATACAGGAGATACGACTGGCACTATTAATAATTTAGCCGCTGGAAGTTATGAGGTAACAGTAACGGATACTACAGGTTGCTTTGGAACAGCAGGAGCTACCTTAGAACAAGGGGATTCTATTCAGATTAATTTTGTAGTCTCTCCTATTCTCTGTATGGATACCATTGGATCAGGGGCAATTTTAGCGGTGGCTACTGGTGGTTCTGGAAATTTCACTTATGATTGGAATACAGGAGCCACCAATAATGCCATTGGAAATTTATTGGCGGGCACTTATGTTTTAACGGTTTTTGATTCTTTAGGCTGTACGCTGACAGATAGTGTAAGCCTAGTTGCACCGCCTGACTTAATCATTGCTGCTTCTACGATACAAGATGCAACTTGTGAAGGCACAGCAGATGGTAGTGCTATGATCGTCGCATCAGGAGGCACCAATCCTTTCAATATTAATTGGAGTAATGGAGAAACGACTCCTACTATTAGTAACCTTAATCCTGGCGTTTATACAGTTGACGTAAGTGATATGGCAGGATGTGTTGTCACAGATACGGCAATTGTTGGTGAAGTAACGCAAATAGATTTAACGCTTACCGAAATAAATGGCACATCTAGTCAAAATGACACCGACGGAATAGCGACCGTCTCCGCTACAGGTGGATTAGCTCCTTATACTTTTAATTGGGATAATGGAAGCATTGGTGAAACGATTGATAATTTAAGTGCAGGAAATAATATAGTTGTTGCAACGGATGCGAATGGCTGTACCGCTACAGATAGTATTGATATTTCATTTTTTGAATTACAAATAGCTATTATTGAAACAAGAAATTTGAGATGTTTTGAAGATAATAGAGGGAGGGCAACTGCTGCTCCACTTACAGGAACAGCGCCTTTTGAATATCTTTGGAGTACAGGAGATACGACACCGACTTTAACGACTCTTCCAGCAGGCATGCATGCTGTAACGGTAACAGACGCAGTAGGAATGAAAGGACGAGGGACGGTGACTTTAACCCAACCTGCCGAAATAATTATTGAGTTAGAAATCATACAGCCTGGTTGCCCAATGTCCAGTAATGGTAGAGTAACCATTATTGCTAATAATGCGGTGGGCAATCCATTATATGATTTTGGTATAGGTATTACGCCTAATCCGTTTATTTTAGGTATTCCAGCAGGAACCAATACGTTTGGTGTGATTGATGGTAATAATTGTAGAGCCGATACAACGGTTACGATAGAAGCATTGGCACCTAATCCACCAGATGCTGCTTTTGAAACAAGCAGCATTGGCTTGGTAGCAACATTTACAGATCAAACGCTAAATGAGCCAACTGAGTTTTTATGGATGTTTGGAGATGGCACAACTTCTGACCAACAAAGTCCTATTCACCAATATCCAGATACAGGGTCTTATGTCGTATGTTTAACGGCTACCAATCCTTGTTCCGTAGATTCTACTTGTCAAACGATTCGCATCACACCAATTCCTGTGCCTGGCGTGAGTCTTAATTTTGGTCGAGATACCAGCAGTTTATCAGGTCAACAAGTAAGTATTCCTGTTTCCGTCGGAGACTTTGAAAATTTAGCAGGTATTACAGGAACTTTTGAATTAAGCAATCCAATGATTGGTGCTATTCAAGGGGTTAGAGATTTTAATTTACCAAATCTGGATAATAGTAACTTTATCATTCAAGATAATTTAATTAGTCTTGATTGGAGTGTAGACACCAGTAGTTTAGTTAGTTTACCAGCTGGTACTCAAATTTTCACCATAGATTTACTATTGACAGGAGCATCTGAGGATTGTACCCAAATTATTGCTACTGATTCAGAAGCATCGCTCCAATTTACTAAAACATTTATGGATGCTTTGGTACCTGCTCCTTTTACCCTTAATTCCGCAGAAATTTGTATTGCGCCAACGGTCGCTATTTCAGGAAATGTTAGTAGAGAAGCAGCAGGAAATATTGCAGGTGTGACGGTTACTACTAATGGCGATGTTACCGCTACTACTACAGCCGATGGAAATTATGCCTTACCTGGCCTTCCTGGTGGAGCAACTTTTAATATTGCTGCAAGCAAATCAGATGAAATTTTATTAGGTGTTACCACTTTTGATGTTGTTCGGATTTTACAGCATATCTTAACCCAACAAGCCCTAACTTCTCCTTTTAATATTATTGCTGCGGATATAGATAATTCTGGTAGCATTAGCAGTTTAGATTTAATACAATTACAAAGATTAATCTTACAACAGATTGATGCTTTCCCCAATAACCAGCCTTGGCGATTTGTACCAGAAAGTTATGCTTTCTTGGATCCTAGCAATCCCCTAGCAGAAAACTTCCTAGAAACTATAGAAATTAGTCGTTTAGAAATAGATACGGCAAATATTGATTTTGTGGCAATTAAGGTAGGGGATGTAGTTTCAAATACTAATGCTGGTACAGCTCGACAGTTACCACAATCAATGGGTTTTCAAATCGAAGAACAAACATTTAAACAAGGAGACTTGGTGAGTATTCCTTTTAAAATGGATGCTACCAATGCTGCCTTAGGTTTTCAACTAGGCTTAGATTTTGATCCAAAAACACTGGCGTTTAAGGGCGCCGTTAAAGACAGTTATTTATCCTTATCTGCTAGTAATTTTGGGCAAAAAAATATAGAATATGGACAGTTAAGAATGATTTGGGTCAACCAACAACAATTACCGATTCGAGCAGTCGCTAATGGTTTATTCCAATTAGAATTTGTGGCTTTATCAGATGGTCAATTATCCAATTCGATTACCTTGAATACCAATGAATTTCCCGCTCAATTTTATACGCAACAAGTAGAAAAAATCGGCGTGCAAAATATTGATCTACGCATCAACAATGCACTAATAGATACCGAAACCCCCATTACTCCTATCACTTCTTTCCTAATGACGGGCGAGAACACCAGCGCAGGAGCTTGTGGGGATGACCTTGATAATGATGGAGATGGACTAGTAGATTGTGAAGATGCCGATTGTTTTTGTGAATGTAATACGATGGATGGTGGTAACGCAAATCTTATTATCAATCCTGGTGGAGAACAAAGTGTCAATGCTGGTGGCTGGCAATCCGTTCAAGGTGAATGGACAACCAGAGGTTTTAACCCACTCCCGCAAAATGGTGCTGCTTATTTTTCTCCTACCACAAGTG
Organism: uncultured Saprospiraceae bacterium; assembly: GCA_964644655.1. Lineage (GTDB taxonomy): Bacteria > Bacteroidota > Bacteroidia > Chitinophagales > Saprospiraceae > JAFMDF01. Next base: position 14,521 of record CAZXYA010000027.1, read on the forward strand.
AAATAGGGCAATTAACTCAAGTAATTGACCTGAGTGCTGACTCTGCTGCTATTTCTGATGGTTTGGTGACTTATGTTTTTACTGGGTATGTCCGATCTTTTGATCAAGAACCTAGTGACCAAACACAAATTCTGATAGAATATAGAAATGCTGCCGATTCTACTTTGAAGGCTTATGATTCAGGACTAGTAGCAAGTTTGACTGACTGGCAATTTTTATCAGATACCACCTTAGCACCTGTAGGTACAAAGATTGCAATTATCAATCTAATCGCCAGACGGCAAAATGGAAATAATAATGATGCTTTCTTTGATAATTTGTCTTTGACAAAAATGATTGATGATTCTTGTGAAGCCCCTTGTGAAGCCGTGAGTTTATTAACGGTAACCACCGATGCTATTCCAAATGATCTAGGAGGTATGGCATCTGCTACGCTGGTAAATGGAATAGGCATGATTACATATAATTGGAGTACTGGAGATTCTACGAATGAAGTCATGAACTTGCTACCAGGCAGTTACACCGTAACTGCAACTGATTCTATTGGCTGTACCGCTATGGATAGTATAGAAATAGTAGCGGATAGTTCCTTCTTTGCAACGGCTACAACGGTTCCAAATATTTGTAGTGGGGATTCTTTAGGATCCATTATTATTGCAGTAACAGGCGGTACTGCTCCTTTCAATTTTAATTGGTCAGATACCACTTTGATAGGCGATACTCTGATTAATCTAGTAAGCGGATTGTATGAAGTGACCATAAGTGATTCCACAGGGGCAATGATTCAGTTAAGTACTATTATCGAAAGTGGCTCAACGATTAGTTTAAATATGGAGGATAGCAAAATTGTTAACGAAAGTTGTCCAAATACTGATGATGGTCAATTAAGTATTGTAGCAATGGGCGGTGTAGCTCCTTATCAATATATTTTAAATGGCGATACTACTAATAATGGCGTTTATTTAGGATTAGCTGCCGATAGGTATACGGTTGTTATCTCCGATGCTAATGGCTGCGTCTCCAACGAATCAATAGAAGTGGGATTAGATTTGGCAGGCACTTTATCCGCTGAATTTACAACTATGATAGGGGATTCTAGTGTTACCCTGACCAGTAACATTCAAGATACTACAGCTACTTATAATTGGACTTTTGGAGATGGTACTAGTTCAAATGAAATGAATCCGACGGTTACCTATGCTATAGCAGGTACTTATGAAATTTGCTTAACTATTGGGAATGATTGCGGTACACAAATGACTTGTCAAACGGTCACCGTTGGGGTGACTGGCCCTGTTAAATTTGTGATTAATGATTTAAATGGAATTGCTAATGACACCGTTGTTGTTCCGATTACTGTAGAAAATTTTATTGATATTGTTTCTTACCAAAAGACTTTACAAATTCAAGATACTGCAATTGCAAGAATCGTAGGGGTAACTACGGATAATCTACCAGGCTTAACTACAGATAATTTCTTCCAAGTAGATGACCATACTATAACTACGGTTTGGTTTGATGCTTCAGGTTTAGGACAAAATTTACCAAACAATACTGTTATTTATAATTTAATGGTGATGGTTGATAGTGAGGTAGATACTTGTATCGAGCTTAGTTTTGTGGAATCCCCAGTAGCCAGTCAGGTGGTAGGTATTATGGTTGATGAAGTCGCCGAAATCCCTTTTGACTTAGTGAATGGAGAAATTTGTACCAATGAATCAATAGATGTAAGGGGTAATATTGCTAGATTGACAGAGAGTGCGGTGCCAGGTGTACAAATAGGCGTTAGCAATTTTACCAAAATACCAACTACAGATATTGATGGTAATTATTTAATTGAAAGATTGCCACTAGGGAATGACTATGAAATTACGCCTACTTTAAATACTCCGCTATTGGAAAGTGTATCTACCTTTGATATTGTACTAATCAATCGACATATTTTAGGCACTAGACCTTTTGATTCCCCTTTCAAACATATTGCAGCGGATATTAACCGATCAGGTACGATTACTGTTTTTGATTTGGTTTTAATTCAAAGAGCTATTTTAGGCTTAAATGATAGTTTTCCAGGCAACTCTGCTTGGCGATTTGTGCCAAAAGATTATGTGTTTTTAGATGAAAATAATCCACTTGCGGAGGATTTCCCAGAATCTATTAGCTTAACCAATGTAATAGACAATATCGACAAGCAAGATTTCATTGCCATTAAGATTGCAGATGTTTCTTTCAATGTACCTGGATTTGCTCCTATTGGAACGTCAAGAAATGCAACAACCTTAAGCTTAAATGTTGCAGAACAAACTTTTGAAGCAGGTGAAATTATAGACATACCTGTTACCACCAAAGATTTAAGCAACTTATCTGGTTTTCAGTTAGAACTAGATTTTGATGCGGCCGATTTAAATTTAACGGATATCCAAACCAATAAATCCATTGGCATTGGCGCTAATAATGTTGGTTTAACCCATATCAATCAAGGAAAGATTCAAATGAGTTGGGTAGCCCCTAATTCTGCCTTGACAAATGCTTCTACTACCCTATTTACCCTACAATTTAAAGCTAAGACCTCAGGTACCTTAAGTACCGCCTTACAATTAGGGAATAGATATTTAACAACCGAATCTTATTCTAAAGAGTTGGGTATTGGAGCGGTTCAATTAAAATATGAAGGAACTGATTTAACCATAGCTGCTCCATTAACTATTTATCCGAATCCAACAACAGGTTTATTAAATGTAACTTTTGCGAATCCAAAGCAAGAAAGCATTCAGCTATCGCTATACAATTTAACTGGTCAGTTAGTCAAAGAATGGGCTGATATTAATGGCACTTCGACTCAACTAGATCTAAGTACTCAGTTAAATGGTACTTATTTATTGATGTTGAAAAAGGCAGAGGGGGTAGAAGTGAAGCGATTGGTTTTGAATCGTTAGTAATATAGTATGTATAACTAGTAGCACAGGGTTTATCCTGTTTGGGACGCTGGTCTTTAGGCTAGCAAATAATGTTTTAACAGGTCTAAAGACCTGTATCCTGAACAAACTAAAGTTTGTACTACCAGTTAAAAACAGACATTGAGTACTTATCCAATATAGCTCTAGAAAAATAATCCATATCTCTAAGGTCTTAGATAGGATGCCAAATGGAGGTAGAAGTTCTTTAAAATGAGTCTTTTAGCTTTCTAAAATTAAGTATCTTAATAGCCCTACTTTTTAAGACAGGAGAGAATTAGGCGAGAGGAAGACTCAGAGCTTGACTTGGGTATAATTGCCTGTACCGCCGAAAAGGACAATCATCGAATTTATTATTATTTTGTCACTTTACCTGATAAACGAGACCATTCTTTACACGATAAATGAGTCTATTAAAAAGTCATGTAAAAAAGATTAAAAGATACTTTTTGAGACTTTAATAAAGCTAACCCTTTAATGAAAAGAGGCTAAGGAAGTCGAGCTATAAATAACGAATGTCTTATGTAATATCAATTGAAAATTCAAATCCGTTTTCGGAGGCTTGTTTATCAGGTAAAATGACAATTCACTAAGAAAATAGTTAATTCAAAATAAAATGAAGAGCACCTGTTATTTTAAAAAATGAGATGCTCCTCGTTTCTAAAAGCTATTCCTATATTGTTATCCCTAATTAGGTCTTAGCAGAACAAACGGAACCTTTGTTTTACCGAATCCGAACTATTCTAAAGTTCAACAATAGTCCAGTACCGTCTACATTCCAACTAAAACTTTTGTAGTCTTCATTGAAAAATAAACTTAAAGGTATTTTATATTTATCCCACATTTTTTCATTATCCCCAGAAGGATTAAGATTCCAGAAACCATCATTATCGTGTTCCCACAATTCTGAATTAATAGTAATAAAGGATTGTTCTAAAACAAAATTTGTAACGTCCTGTTTTTGGAAATATAAATCAAAATTCTTCCATAATTAATATTCGAAACATATAAATCATTTCCATCAACTTGATTAGGTGATGAATCTGAATAAAAATCACTAGGAGCTAAATCATCTGTAAATACAGAATAGAATTTTTGCTCAACAGTTGCTATAACTTTAGTAGAATTAGTTGACCAGTCTAAAGCAAAATCGTTTGCTATACTATGTGCATCATAATTAAAAGAACCATTCAATTTTAATCTAAAATCCCGTTCATTATAAATAGTGCTTACAGATAATATTGAAGTTCATTTAAGGGTCATTAAAAGCCAAAAGGGAGAATTTTTCTATCAAGAGTAGATAATTCCTAGTGCCAAAACATTAACTTCAATCTATGAACTGAAAGTGCCCGTACAACGAATCAGTTACCTTACTAACCAAACATATAACAGAATTTGCGCTCTCAATCACCAAGGAGTGAAAATATGTTGGCTGTAGTTAATTTAGTCCTTCCTCGCTTACCAAAGAATGAATTAAAACTCCATCTTTCAATCAGTTCTTTTTAAGACACTAAAATCACATTAGTAAAAAAGCTAGTTTCCAGCCCCCTAGATACTCCAAACAGCAACCCCTTTTTAAGGCAGTCTAATTTTCAAGCAGACAGTCATTCTCCAATGAATAATTTTTATATATACTCTGTAACTACCCTAGTTATAAGAAACTCCTAATTGAATCAATAGAAAGGTCAATTTAAAGTAATTGTTTATTGTTTTGATTTTACACAACCCCTAATAAGAAATCTTACTAAACCGAAATCCGCCGCCGCCGAGCCACCACCTCCCACTTCTCCACCCATTCATTAGCTCTTACTACACAAGCTTCCTCATGCAAAGCTACTGAGGGACAAACATGATAAGGCACGCCATACAAAACATCTCCAACGGTCAATTGATCCCAGTTTTCAACTTTTAATACTAAGTGTTCCTCACTATGTCCAATAGGCTCATAATTGCTTAAATTTAAAAATTGTATCCGTTTAGCTAAAGGATTTTCAGAACCAACTGATTTATGTCCTAAATCAACGGTAATAATTCCTTCCGTTGGTTTAGAAATAATACGAGTGATCAAAACCGCCGCCCATTTTGCGGTAACCTCTGGAACCATATTCGCATAGCCTACATCCCATAAAAGAATCGTTCCTGGGCTACAAAAAACATTTCCTCGCATAGCTGCCGAAGTAAAAGAGGGAGAACCACCATTCACTACTTCTACTGTTATATTTAATTCATTTTTAAGTTGATCTAATAAACCGTAAATGGGTCGAAAAGCTTGATCGCTTCCTTGCTTTCTTTCTGCCATATTCTTCGACCTAAACTGACCATCATATACATGCAAACCTATAAATTCAAGATTTGGGATCCTTGTCATTTTCTGAATAACCGTAAAGGTATCTTCATTAAGCGGACATCCCGTTCGATGCATGCCATTATCCACATCTAAATACACTTTTGCCGAAAGGCCCTCCTTTCCAAAAGCAATTGCTAGGTCTTTAGCGGAATCTAAATTATCGACCAAAGAAGCTATGCTAACTTCCTGAAATTTTTTAGCCAAATTCAGTAAGCGTTGTATTTTAGGCCCTGTCATTTGGTAGGCAATTAATACATTTTTTGCGCCTGCATTGATGGTCATTTCCATTTCTGAAATCGTGGCACATTTAAAGCGCTCAATCCCTGCTTTTAGTTGCATTTGCACAATTTCTGCCATTTTATAGGTTTTTACATGCGGACATAATCTTTTAGGATTTCCACCAACATTGGCAATCATTATATCGATATTATGCTGAATTCTATTGGGATAAACCAATAAAGCAGGGCTATCTATCAATTCTATATTTGTGACTTCGTACCAGTTCATCTGTCTTTATTTTAGAAAGTGTTTAAATGAGGACTACCCGCTTATGATTGTATTTTTTTTACCATAAAGTTCATAGAGTTCATAAAGTAGAGATAGAATAGAGTGCCTTCATGAATTATTGTGTTGGTACTTATGTACTACAACCTTGTAAAAGGTTACAAAAAAACAAAATTTTACGGCTTTAACTAAACTCTACTTGTCAAAAAACTATGTGAACTTTATGAACTCTATGGTAAAAAATAGTGAGTAGTTTTGATTGAGGCTACCTCACCATGATAGGTAATCGGCTAATTATCAATTTAGAGTCTTAATGTAGAATTAATCGTAACAAAAATATACAATAACTTTCCGCAATATGGAACTTTATTTCCAAAAAATCATTCTATAATATCGGGGTTTTAAATTCCAGTTTCAAAAGTAAACAAATAGGCTTATTTTTGAAAAAAATTGTGCAGCTTGTTCCAAAGAATGGAAATATAGTCCCTTTCAAATAAAAAAGAAATAGCGAAAATGAATTTAGAGCCAAAGGATTTATACGAAAAGTTAGAATTTGATAAAATATTAGAATTAGTTGAAGCAGAATGTTTTGGCGCATTAGGTAGAGAAGTGGTTAGAGAAATTAGCCCTGACACATCTAAACCCAATATTCTTAGAAAATTAAAAGAAGTCAAAGAATACCAAGTCACTTTAGGAAATGACCCATTTCCCATGCGTGCCTACGAAGAAATCAGTCAGGATTTGCGGATGCTCGAAATAGAGGATTATGTTTTACCAATAGAAGGTTTGCAGCGCATTAATATTATTCTTCGTTCCATTCATCTTATTTTCAAATATTTTGCAGATGCTCGCCAACAAGTTTATCCCTCTTTATATTCCTTAATCCAGCCCATTATTTTTGATGCTAATTTAATCAAAGAAATTGAACGAGTCATTGATGAAGAAGGTCAAATAAAACCCGACGCTTCGCCAAAGTTGATGAAAATTAGGCGAACAATGGGTGGGAAAGTAAAAGAATTAGACCGACAATTTAGATCCGTTATTACTAAATATCGCTCGAATGGTTGGTTGACAGATAATGTGGAAAGTTTTCGAAATGGCAGACGGGTTTTATCCGCCCCTGCGGAACATAAACGAAAAATTAGAGGGATTATTCACGATGAATCCACAACTGGACGAACGGCTTTCATTGAACCCGAAGAAATCATTAGCATCAATAATGATATTTTTGAATTAGAAGTAGAAGAAAAAAGAGAAATATATCGAATCCTCAAAGAATTAAGTGCCACCTTGCGCCCCTATGCGCCTTCTATGTATGCCTACCAAACCTTATTAGTAAGAATTGATGTCATCCAAGCCAAAGCGAGGTTATCTTATAGAATGAATGGTACGATGCCTAAGGTAATTGGCAAACCACATATGGGCATCAAGCGAGGCTTCCATCCCCTACTCTATTTAAAAAATCAAGAACTTAATAAAAAGACAATTCCTTTTGATTTAATCTTATTCCAAGATAATCGAATTTTAATGTTAAGTGGACCGAATGCAGGGGGAAAATCTATTACGCTAAAGTCAGTCGGTTTAATGCAATTAATGTTGCAATCGGGCATGTTAATTCCTGTAGACCCTATAAGCGAAATGGGGATTTATGAGGATATTTTTGCGGACATAGGCGATCAACAATCGATTGAAGATGAATTGAGTACCTATAGTTCTCGGTTGGCGAACATGAAGCTGTTTTTGGAAAAAGCTACCAAACGCTCTCTAGTGCTAATTGATGAATTTGGTTCAGGAACAGATCCGCAAATTGGTGGAGCTATTGCGGAAGCAATTTTAGGCGAATTGAATAAAAAACAAGTAAATGGCGTAATTACTACTCATTACTCCAATTTAAAAATATATGCTTTTAAGACGAAGGGCATTATCAATGGTTCCATGATCTTTGATAAAGATAGCCTTTCTCCTACCTATGAATTAAGAGTTGGTCGCCCAGGTAGTTCTTATGCTTTTGAAATTGGGGAAAAGACGGGTTTAGATCCTAAGATTCTAAATTATGCTAGAAAAAAGGTGGGGAAAAAGGAAAATGCAGTAGAGACTTTATTAGTTAATCTACAAAGGGACAAACAGGTTTTAGAAGAAAAATTAGCCGTTTCGGAAGAAAAAGCCAAGCAATTGGAAAAGCTCATCAGAAATTATGATGACCTGCATAAAAATTTAGAATATCGACGTAAAAAGCAAAAACTAGAAGCTAAAGAACAAGCCCTGCAAAATACGGCACAAGACAATAGACTATTAGAAAACTTGATTCGGGAATTAAAGGAAAATGAAAAATTAGCGGAAGCCGAGAAATTAAAAAAAGCAAAAGAAATTGCCAAAAAAGTAAGAACAGAACGACGAGAAATTGTAGAAGAGGTGCAAGAGTTAAAGGAAGAAATTTACTATAAACCTGAACGTACTCGTTCTGCTAAACCTATTGGGGTTGGGGATTTTGTCAAATTAAAAACAGGTGGTGCAACTGGTAAAGTAGAATCTATTAAAAAGAATAAAGCAGTTATTCAAATGGGCATTATGCGCATGACTGTTCCCCTACGAGATTTGCAACAAGCTGGTGAGCCACTAGAAATTAGACGGACCAAAAGTATTCAAGTGGATACGACCGCTGCCAATGCAAAATTTGAATCAAAAATTGATTTGCGGGGCATGAGTAAAGAAGAAGCCTTGGCTGTTTTACAAGAATTTGTCGATCAAGCCCTAGTCGCAAGTGTAAGTAACTTGGAAATCATTCATGGTAAAGGTACAGGGGTATTGAGAAAGGCGGTAAGACGTAAATTAAAAGAATATAAGGATATACAATCGATTGATTTTGCCCCACCAGAACGAGGTGGTGATGGCTTGACTATTGTTCAGTTATAAGCGCTTGGTGATGGGTAAGTTTATAGAGGCATAAGTAGTATGACAAAAGTAAATTAACATCTTACATTTGGACGAGCGCAACTTGATTTTACCACAAAGAGACATAGGACACAAAGTCCACATAGTCTTTTGAGGAATATAGCTTATACTTTTGTACCCCTTAAGTAAGATAATAATCGACATTCTCTTTTACAATAATATCTAAAGGTAGATATTGAATAGGAGGAACTGCTTTTTTTAGTAGTAAACAATCAATCAAATTGGTAATCGCTAAAAAACCTTGTTTTGATGGATTTTGATTAATCAAATAATTGATTTTTCCAGTCTTTAAATAGGCTATATTTTGGGGTAATAAATCAAAACCGATAATAGTCGAATTGGTAAGTAAATGTCCTATGTGTTCAATTAGCAGATACGCTTTTGAGGTGCTTATAAAAATTCCTGTGGGGTCTGGGACTTCCTTGATAACCCCTTTTAGAAATTGTTCCAACGTATCCTTTGATTTTCCTTCTTTAAAAGCTCTTTTAATAATTTTCGGTTGATGCTTAAAATCTTCAAAATAGGCATAAAAACCAGCCTCCTTCTGATAAATATGGGTCGCATTTGCTGATTTTTCTGCTTCTTCTAAATGTAAAACTAGATAAGTAGCCTCCTTCTTTGGATTATTATGAATGAGACGGGCGGCTAAAATACCGCTTTGATAAGAATCTTGCCCAATATAACAGGTACTAGCAACATCTGGTAAATGTGTGTTAATCAATACAAAAGGTATTTTTTGTAGCGCTATTTTTTGCAAAAATTCCTGTGATTCTTTTTTGAAGATGGGGGCTAAAATCAGGGCATCTGGTTTATCTGTTAAAATTTGATTGGCTTGTTCCGTATAATGATGTACTATATTTTCATCAAAATAATAATAATGTAAATCAATTAAAAAATGTTGATTGGCGGCTATTGCTTTTTTGATTCCAGTAATAGGCGCTTCCCAAAAAACGTCTTGTGCAAAATCGGGTAATAAAACTGCTATTTTTAAAACCTTATTATTCGCCAAAGTACGTGCCATAATATTCGGTTGATAATTCAAGGCCTTCATGACCTCTTCTACCCTCTTTTTTACGGCAGGCAATACATTTCCTCGGTTATGAAGGACTCGATCTACCGTTCCAGTAGATACCCCTGCCGCTATAGCAATATCTTTTATGCGTACTCTTTTCTTAGGCATATTATAAATTTGTTTCCATCAACCAATCTGTTTGTAAATCCTTTCCTAAGTAAAAATCATGGGCTGTAAATTTTTTAAAACCATTGCGTTGATAAAAGCGAATAGCTCCATAATTTTTTTCCCAAACACCTAGCCATACTTTAGGTTTTTGTAGTTTTTTTGCTACCTCAAATGCTTTGTCCATCATTATTTGTCCAATCCCCTTTTTTTGGTAATCAGCTAATAAATATATGCGCTCTATTTCCAACCCATTGTCAACTGGTTCTGATTGAGCCGCTTCTATATTCAGTTTTAAATAGCCCATTAGGGTTTTATTAGATAAGACAAAATAAAAAATTGATTGTTTATTCATCAATTCCTCTTTTACTTTAGCCAAAGAAAAGGCATCAGTGGTATAAATCTTCATATCCTCCGCTGTGTTTTGTTGGCTAAATGTAGTCACAAAAGTTGCTATTGAAATTTCTCTTAGTTTTACCAAATCATCAAGGGTACATTTCCTAAATTCGATGTTTTTCATGCACTATAATTTAAAATTTTCCTAAAATTAGGAAAATAAATTTTAATAAAAAAAGAATAATTGTATATTTGTGTGCGCACACAAATGTATAATACAGCGTAATTAACTCAATTTCCATCAATTTTACCACTTTGGCTTTAGCAATTAGCATCGATATAGGCGGCACAAATACTAAGATTGGTTTAGTCAATCCCGAAGGAAAAATCATTGCTAAAAATCAATTCCCAACTTGGAAAGGTAATTCTAAAAATGCTTTTTTTGAAAATCTTTTTGGTGCCATAGATCAACTAATGTTCACTAAAGATTTTAACACCATTGAAGGAATTGGAATTGATGCGCCCAGTTGTGTACCACAGGAAGGTATCATAAAAGAAGCCTCTAATCTGCCCTTGAAAGGAGAAGTACCTATTGTAGATATTTTAGCTATCAAATATAAAAAACCTGTTTATCTCTGTAATGATGCCAACGCCGCTGCCTTAGGAGAAGGAAAATTCGGGAATGCTAAGGGAATGGCTAATTTTGTGGTCGTTACTTTAGGGACAGGCTTGGGTACAGGTATTATAGTTAATCAAGAAGTATTAACTGGGAAAAGTGGTTTGTCTGGTGAAATGGGACATATAACCGCGATTAGAAATGGGCGCCAATGTGCTTGTGGTAGAAAGGGTTGTTTAGAAACTTACATTTCAGCTACAGGCATTAAACGTAATTTTTTAGCACAATTAGCAGATAGTAATTTACCTTCTAGTTTAGATCATTTATCACTAGTGGCATTGTCTACTAAAAAAATAGGTGAAGCCGCTAAAGCAGGAGACGAAGTAGCTAAAAAAGCGTTTGAATATGGGGGCAAAATTCTCGGAGAACATTTAGCGGATTATGTTCATCTATTTGAACCCGAAGCCATCATTTTAGCTGGTGGTGTTGCTCAAGTTGGAGCCTTGCTATTTACCCCAACAATTACTGCTTTATTCGATAATTTATTACCTAATTATATAAATAATCTTCAAGTGCTTCCATCCGCCTTAGGCGAGAACGAAGCAGCTTTATTAGGAGCAAGCACTTTGGTTTTTCAATAAGGGATTTCGGAAAAAATAACTTCGATCTATCGGAGCCGCTACGCAGACGAGCTAGGAGGATTCAAAACATGAACGAAGTGAACCGCTTGCGGATGGGAGTGCCAACGGATCAGTTGGATTTAAACGCCTGCCTGCCTGCCGCAAGCAGGGATTTTCCTTATAACGTGTATTATCTTATTGCGTAGGTTATTTTTTTCCTTTTCCCTTAATAACCAAGAATTAAGCTTTACCAAATTTTTTAAATTTCAGCATATCAATCTACTAAGCTACTATAAACAAGAACAAATGGTCACCATCAAGAAATCACCAAAAGTATTAAAATATCAATTCAAATCTTTTGAAAAACTGCCGACTCGGATTTGGAAAAACGCCAATGAAGCCTCTGTGCATGTAGCCCAATCTATAGCTTTGGCGATTCGACAAAAACAACAAGAAGGTGAACCAATTGTCTTAGGGTTAGCTACTGGTTCTACGCCAATTCGAGTTTATGATGAATTGGTCCGACAGCATAAAGAAGAAGGCTTAAGTTTTCAAAATGTCATTACGTTTAACTTGGATGAGTATTATCCCATGCAGCCAGAGGCAGAGCAAAGTTATGTGCATTTTATGCGGGAATATTTATTTGACCATGTAGACATAAAACCAGAAAATATACATATTCCAGACGGCACAATTTCGATGGATGAGATTGGTAAATATTGTGAGGAATATGAAAAGAAAATAGATGCCTATGGTGGATTGGATATTCAACTTTTAGGGATTGGTAGAACGGGACATATTGGCTTTAATGAACCAGGTTCTTGGGAAAATGCCTTAACTCGTTTGGTGAAATTAGATGCGCTGACTCGTCAGGATGCCACTAAGGACTTTATATTAGAAGAAAATGTGCCCTACCGAGCCGTTACCATGGGAATTGCAAGTATCATGAAGGCCAAAAAAATCTATATGATGGCTTGGGGTGCCCATAAAGCGCCTATCACTCAAAAAGCAGTCGAAGGTCCAATTAGCGAAACTATTCCAGCTACTTTCTTACAGAAACATCCAAATATTTCGGTGATTTTAGATACCGAAGCAGCAGGGGAATTAACCAGAGTAAAAACACCTTGGCTAGTTGGCTTGTGTAATTGGAATAAAGATTTGATAACTAAAGCGGTGATTTGGTTATCTATTAACTCTAAGAAACCTATCTTAAAATTAACCGACGAAGATTATAATGAGAATGGACTGAGTGATTTGGTCGTAGAATATCAATCTGCTTATAAACTGAATATTGAGATTTTTAATCGGCTGCAACATACGATTACAGGTTGGCCTGGCGGTAAACCTAATGCGGATGATACGACCCGTCCAGAAAGAGCGACTCCTTCCAAAAAGCGAGTCATTATTTTCAGCCCACATCCTGATGATGATGTTATTTCTATGGGGGGGACTTTCCTAAGATTGGTCGAACATGGGCATGAAGTGCATGTGGCTTATCAAACATCTGGAAATATAGCGGTGCATGATCATGATGCCTTGCGCTATTTGGAGTTCTTTAGAGAATTTGGCGATCATAATAACCTAGAAGGAGAGAAATTACTAAAGAAATTAACGAAAGTAGAACGCTTTTTACAGAATAAAAAACCCGGTCAATCAGACACCAATGAAGTTCGTTTAATCAAAGGATTAATTCGACGAGGAGAGGCAAGAGCAGGCGCTAGGTTCTGTGGCTTACCGGACAAACAAATCCATTTTTTGGATATGCCTTTTTATGAAACTGGTCGAGCCAGAAAAAAACCATTAGGAAAAAATGACATCCAAATTGTGGAAAATCTATTGCAGGAAATTCGCCCTCATCAGGTCTACGCTGCTGGTGATTTAGCAGACCCACATGGTACGCATAGAGTTTGTCTAGATGCTATTTTTCAATCTTTCCGAAATTTACAAAAAGAAAAATGGATGAAGGATTGTTGGTTATGGTTATACCGTGGTGCTTGGCATGAATGGGGCATTCACGAAATCCAAATGGCTGTTCCACTTAGTCCACATGAACTCATGAAAAAGCGACGAGCCATTTTTATGCACCAATCTCAAAAGGATAGCGCCCCTTTCCCTGGCTCTGATGCCCGAGAATTTTGGCAACGGGCAGAAGATCGAAATATGGAAACCGCTAAAACTTATAATGAATTAGGGCTGGCAGAGTATGAAGCTATGGAAGCTTTTGTACGGTGGGTGGAGTTTTAAATTGTTTCGCCATAAAGGAACACCTCAATTATTTGAAGATTTACAAAAAATAAAGCCTTGTAAACCAGTAATTTACAAGGCTAAAAGTCGGGATGACAGGAATACGTACATATTTTTCACCTTCATAACTAATTAATAATCAATTTTTTAGGTATAAAATATTTTCAAAAATGTACTTGAATTAACTTCATATCATGGTATTTCTGGCACAGTTTGGCACAGTTTAAAAGTTACTTTTTTCCCAAATAATCCAGCACTATCCCCCACAAAACCGTGTATGGAACAGGTTCGGAGTCCAGCACATTAATATTAATATCGCTGTACCTTCTTTGTAATAAATCATAATGCTTTTTGGCGTGTGCCTTGACGCGGAGGACGTTGTAATCGCCTGTCTCCACGGCACGCATCATCCGCAGGAAATATTTTGCTCGGGCATTGCCCTTGGTATTTTGTTGAATATAATTTTCGATGTGTTCTACCCTGTTCATGTACACCTTGTGTTTGCCATCGAGGAGCAGGTGCATCAACTCCAACACCATCATATTTATCTTGGCGGTTGGGTTTGGAGAGGTATCATTGATGAACCGATAGGTGCGAAATTGAGCAGGGAAATGAAGTTGTCCAGCTTTCTCAAAAAGTACCAGGTACGCTCTGACTATTTTCCATCTTTCTTCTACTAATGCGGAATTGAATTTTTTAGGCGTTTTTTCTGCCGTTTTCCAAGCATCGAGCGCAATCAATCGCTTATTGGAATGAAAGCCTAACACCGCCCGATAAAGGAGCGTCAGGTGCCAATTATAACTTCCTTTGCTCGGAAGCTCTAGGCATTCCCCTATCATGATGCTAGCATCTCCAAACTGGCGCTTATTGAGATATATCGGTATCATCTGGAATTTAAAGTTCCAGCTAGTCGTGTATGGTAGAATCGTTTTGGCTTGACTGAAGAACGCCGCCGCCGCTTTGCAGTTCTCAATGACTTCCGCTTGATTCCCCACAAACCGAGCATATAGGTTTTTTACAGAGTAATAATATAGGTTGAATTTATACTCCTTGTTTTCTTCCCCTATAACCTGCAACCGTTTTATAGCTGAAGGAATATGCTCCGTCTCTCGTTTCTTCTGAATGCAGAAAGCAAGTTCATTAAACAGACTCTGTGCCTTTATTTCCTGAAGGAGCAGTTTTTGATTGCGGAGGTTCTTTTGATAGTACTTGTCACGCTTTGCGGTATTACTAAGGACTACACTATAATGATGCTCCAGTTCTCTACTCATATTGAGGGCGACGTCTACTAAGCCGTATTTCTCCGCACTTAGGAGCGTCTCCTCCCCCACTTTGATAGCTGCTTTCTTTTTCCCAGATTGGAGCAGCATAATCATTTCCAAGTTGCGCTTTCTGATTTTGAAATGTGCCTGCTGGACTTTTGTGAGCTGACTGAAGGAATTGAGTAAGATGCCATCCAGCAGTCGGTCTTTAAGGGTTTGTTTTACTTTCCGCAGATAACCAGGACTTTTAAAGAAGCTCACCAATTGCTCTTTTTCCAATTCTTTATCAAAAGCCAATTGGAATAGTTTTAGCAAGTCGCCTCCTGAAGGGCGATAGCTAGAATATTCCGATATGTCTCTGATAAGGTCCATTTTATACGTCACAAATTAAGGAGCTAGTCAAATCATTATTTTGTTGACTATCAACTATTTATAAAAATAGTGTCAGCTGACACATTATCGTTTTGAGTCGTCACACTTGGAGTAGGAAACTCATTTTTATTGATTGAAAAGAATCTTTTCTTGCAAGGGTTATCAATATTTCATCATTTAAACCATTTCGCAATGAAAAATTTTACTACAGGAAGGATTGTAATTGAAGACTTATCCGAAATATAATCAGCAGCCAAATAGCACTTTAACCCAAAAAGCAGAGGTCTGAAACGCAATGTTTCAGACCTCGCTTTTTTAGCTCCGTTTATATTGATTATCAATGACTTGGGTTATTCTCTTAGGTTTATTATCATTATTTTTAATGATTTCCAATTGGTTCCGTAGAGAGAGTAACTTCTTTATCATGACTTCATAATCTGGGGCATCATGCTTAAGTTTAGCCATGTTATAGGTTTTTATCTACTTTGAAGATACAAACTTTTGGCTATTCTCTAACAATGCTCCTAATCCTTCCTGTTTTTCAATGAACTCTTATCTTTATTCTAAATCTTCAATTTTATCCCAAAAATCATTTTCATGAACTATCTGAATAGGTTGACCTCCTATTCTTAATTTCATTGCTTTCTCTACTTTTCTACCATAGCAAGCGTAAGACCAACAGGTATTTCCTTCGTCTCCAACAATCAAATAGTTAGTTTTTCCACTAACGCCATTGATATATTTACCACCATGCTGTTGTATGACTTCTTTTATCTCATTTCGTTCTGCCCTACCGGACTTGCCAGTAAAACAAAATTGATGATTTACAAATATTAATTCTGGAGCAACAGCGCACACACCTTTAAAATCATAAGCCTCTTGAATCTCGTCCATAATTTCCATTTTCGTCTCAACATTCTTTATATCGCAAAACTGACTAAATACTGCTTTTAGCATCAGCTGTTCATCTTTATCTATTTTTCCGTCGGACAATACATCTGTTACAATTGAGTAAATTTCATCGTAGGGGTAATAGCTCTTTAAATCATCATGCTTTTCTAACCACTTATTTAGCTCTATAACTTCTATTTCTTTGACGACTCCATCGGCTAAAATACCATGACAAATTCCTTGGAGTTGTTGTAGTTTTAGAGTGACTGAATCATAATAACCACCTTCCTTTGAAGTTTGATTACATAACCAAAGTATATCTAATATCTCTTCTTTACTTAAATAATCGTCAGCAAGGCTTTTTTTAGTAAAATTAAATATATCCTTAAACGGATAACTTCTGGATAAATATTCATGTGCATCACACCAATGCAATAGTTCTTTATTCTCTTTGAGACTAATCCGATTATCTAACTGGATTCCTTTTAAAATCCCAGAAAGTGTATTTACAGCTTTTTCAACCTCCGCCCTATTAGTAAATTGGCGGTAATGCATGGAATCATAACTTTTCATAAGAAGCTTTTTTTTATTTGAAAATTTGGTTCAGCTTCTTCATAGCATGTTTTATCTTTTATTGTTAATTGGATTTCGCTTGTTCAGCTCGCATCCATTCAATTATTTCATCTATTTGGGATTGCATATCATCTAGTTGTTTTACATTTACTTCACGAACATCACTCTTTTTTTTCAACCATACTTCTCCTTTTCCTGTCACTAACCAATGAGCATTTAGGCTTGGAAACTGTTCTAAGCATGATTGAATTAAAGGTAGTTTCGGGTCTGTTTTATTTTGAAACATTTTACTGAGAGTGTTTATATTAATTCCTACAGCTTCAGCAAATTCCTTCTTAGAGGTTTTCTTAATATTCAATATATGTTCAATTCTTTGACTAGCAGTCATTTATAATAAAAGTTGTATTTTTTTACCAAAAAAAGTAATTAATTACTTGCAATAACGTAATTAATTACGTTACTTTGTGATATATAACACAAGGTAATAAAAAAATCAATTTATGTTTAATACTAATGACACATTAGTAGAATCAATTGTATTGGTTCTACCCAGAGGAAGTATCAATTTAATAGCCGAAAAGCTAGGCATAGCAAGACAATCCGTTAGTAACTGCTTGCGAAACAAAGCGGGCTATAGTGATGCAACAAAGGCAAAGGTATTAAAAGAAGCGAAAGCAATTTTGCTAGGCGATATTGAGATAAAACAGGGTGCTGTACTTAATATTGAGAAGCACCTACAAGCAGCATAGGGAGATGGATTAGTAAGGGGGATTGCACAATAGTGAGTTTGTTATCAAGGCCGCAATCCCCTACCCCCCATAATACGGCAGTACACATACTAGAGAAAGCTACCACATTTTAACCAATACAAAATAACAAGGTGATGGGTAGTGAATCAAAGTTTTACATCAACAAAGACGGGGAGTTATGTCAGTATATCGACTCAAGGTATCACAAACAGGTAGAGCTGCTTGTGCAGGGATTTACATGTCAAGCATGGACGGAGAAAGCGATGTATGCGCACTTGAATATTCTCAATTATATTAAACCAACCACTAAACCTGTGATCCGATGAGATATACGCATTATGCTATTATAGAGCAACCAGACCACAGAATTTTGGTGTTGCTGAAAAATGGGCGTGGAGTTAAAATAATCAGCTATTACGAGGATGAGGTTATTGAAATTATTGAGACG
>CAZXYA010000028.1:0-17679 GCA_964644655.1 uncultured Saprospiraceae bacterium
GACTATTTCAAAACTTTGGAATTGTTGTTTTTTATTCTTTAATACACTCCCAATCAATGGTGTATCAAATTCTGATTCAATATCTTCTTTTGAATTAATTTTAGCTGTAAAAAAACTGTAAATAAATACCCCAATAATTCCAAAGGTCAATACTAAAAATACACATAACCCTATAATTAACGATTGATTTGGAGAAACTAAGTCTTTTGGAAAACTAGCCTTTTCGATAACTTTATGAGGATATAAATTTGAAGAGCGGCTAATAGCTAATTCCGTCCGCTTTTGCATCAAATAATTATACATATTCTCATTTAAAGAAACGGCTCTCTCCAAGACGACTAATTGCCTTTCTTTTTCTGGATAAGCGTTAATGATTCCATTAGAGGTCGTGATAGAATTGCCTATTTCCTTTTGACGAACTTCCAAATTTTCCAAGGTAGAACGAACTGTCTCATTGATAAATACTCGAAGGTTTTTGATTTTAGCATCTACTAGTGCTATTTCTGTGCTTTCTGGTACAAACTTTTGTAATAAATCTTGTTTTTCCATTTCTAATGCCTGCACTTTCATATAAGACTGCTGAAAAATATTATCTTGTAGAGCCTTAAAGTTAGGGGCATAATCGTTTAAGCTTTTCCCTGACGTAAGGTGTTTGTACAATTTCTCCAAAGCCACTTTTTGCATATCAAAATCTAAATTTTGCATGTCTAGTGCTTTGATTTCTTTTAAGATAGCATCTGTTTCTTGGCGAGTGTTGACTAAGTTATGCTTCGTTCTATAAAAAGCCATTTCAGATTCAGAGGTGCGTAATTTTGCACCAACTTCTGCCAATCTTTTATCCATGTATACTAAAGTTTCGTCTGACATTTTTTCCTTATACAATCGACATTCTTCTTGGTAACTATCCATCAGAGTGTTGACAAATTTTTGCGCTTTTGTTGGCAATTCATGGGTATAGTAAATTCGGATAATGGAAATGTCTTTTTCTACTGGTCGGACAAATAAGTTTTTATCATTAATAGCGCTAACTAAAGCATCCATGCTGTTAATTGTAAATTTGAAAAGGTCGCCTTTTTTTAAACTTGTTGGATGTGTTTTTACAAAAGCGTTATCAATCGATATTTTGAATTTTAGATTTTTTTGTTCCTGCCAAGTATCTGTTGGAATAGCCACAAAGTGGCTGTCTTGTGCTATATTTTCTACCCAATAAAAAGTATTCGTTCCACCATATTTTAAATAAAAATCACGGTCATAAGCTGAGTCATCTTTTATTTGATAGTCTAATTGAAAAGGCCGTTGCTCGTACAATTCCATCAAACGCATCTCCCCAACTCTATGAATCGTCAATTCCCAATCTAACTGTTGCAGCGTACTTTCTATCAAGTCTTTTGATTTAAAAACTTCAATTTCAGTTAAGAAATTTTCGTTTTGCATCGGCGTATTATTATTCTTTTGCTGGAATAAATCAAAGCCAGTTTGACTAGAATTTAAATTATTAATCTTAATCGCTCCTTTAGACTGGTATTCATGTGGTAAATACTGTATGCCCTTTTTAGCCAAAAAGATGGTCAAAACACATAAAGCAATTAAGATAGGAGATGCTTTTAACAGGGGTAAGATTATTTTTTGAAATTCTTTTCTGATATTCATAAGGGAATGATGAACGATGAATGACTGATGATTAGGGAAATGGTTGCTGGTTTAGCACGTCAACTAGCAACCTACTTTAAAAGAACAGAAATTAATACTGCTCCTCCTGTTATCAAACTAGCAATTGGTGTGGCTTTTTTCAAAAAACTGTCCTCTGCTTTAGCAGCATTAGGCTCGACGTAGACTATATCTTTGGACTGCAACGTAATGTTATATTCTGTGGTCGCAATAATGTCTGTCATGTCTATCAATAATTCAATTGGCTGTCCATTGACTTCTCGAATCACTTTAATTTTTTTGTTATTCGAGTAATCTCCTAATCCTTTCGCTTGTCCTAAAATCTGTACTAAATTCACTTTTTCATTTTCTAATTCATATCTTCCTGGACTGTTGACTTCTCCCATTACCGTCACATAATGATTCACCGCTCGCACATTGATAATTGGGTCTTTTAGGTAAGCGCTATATTGCTTTTCTAATAAATAGTTGACTTCTTTTAAGTTATAACCTGCAATTTTTACTCTGCCTAATTTTGGTAAGTTGACTTCTCCCAAATGGTCAATGGCTATCCATTTTCCTGTTTCTTTATTCGAAGAAAATTTACTATTGACGGAACCAATACTTAAATTTTCATGTCCCCAAATACTAATGGTAATTTTATCTCCTGCCTTTAAAACAGGTTCTTTTTGGTTGAAATATTGTTGAAGAATTTTTCGGTTGTTTGCTTCGGTTATCTCGTTGTTGAATAACGCTTGATTGGTACTACAAGCAGTCAAGAAGAAAAAACAAATGGCGGCTAATAAGCATAAATTTTTCATTGTCAATTTTTTTAACGTTTACATTATCATTTATACTTATTATTAATACCAAGGAAATGCCAATTTCGTAATCAATTGATTGTCAAAGTGTTATTTTGTTTATGTAGATTTGAAACATCTATTAAATGGAAAGGATTCCCAAAATTGGAATCGCTGGTTTCTATTTTTTCCATTCCGCCACTACTACATTATAACCACTACCTCCGCCCGTCGATTTTTAGCCTTTCCCCTATAAGATTCATTCTTCCGTTTAGGTCGAGCCTCTCCGTAAGAAATAGTTTGAATTTTAAAGGCACTAATGCCACTTTCCACTAAATAATGCTGAATTTCAAAAGCTCTTTTTTGTCCCAAAGCATAATTATAGGCCGCATTACCTTCTGAATCTGTATGCCCAGAAATCATGATTTTATAATCTGTAGCTGAACCAACTTCTTGGATTAAAAAATCTAATGCTGCTGCAAATTCAGGATGAATAAAATGTTGGTCGGTCTCAAATTCTACGGTTGCTTTTAAGTCATTTTGTGGCCGATTATTACCTGGGCAGCCGTTATTCACTTTTGTTCCTTTTAAATAAGGGCATTCATCATCTATATCTGAAATTCCATCTTTATCAGAATCAGGGCAACCATGAAATTTCGCACTTCCTCTCAAAAAAACACAATAATCTTGGGCATCTGGCACCCCATCTCTATCCGTATCTTTTTCATCAGCAGGACAACCCGCATTAGTCGATAAACCCTTTAATCTAGGGCAAGCATCATCTGGGTCTATTACCCCATCTTTGTCGGTATCTGGGCAACCAAATAAATGTCTATAGCCTTTAATAGTTGGGCAATCATCATAAATATCTGGCACACGGTCTCCATCCGTATCTAATTCATCTGCTGCCATTTCTTTTTTAGGTATAGGACAGCCCTTATATTCTTTTAACCCTGGAATATCAGGACATTTGTCTACTAAGTCGTAAATACCGTCCTTATCTCTGTCTTTCTTTCTGATTTTAGATTTTTTACCGAATTTAATGGCAAAGGCTAACTCAATAGCCCCTTGACCATTCGTTACTCTTGCCAAACCAGAGTTATTTAAATCATAGCTAAGGGTCAATGCTTTATTGCCCCATTCTATGCCAGCCTGTAGGATTAAAGCGTCTCTAAACCGATAGCCTACCCCTGATTTTAGGGCGGTTTGTGGATTTAATTGACGGCTATTTTGTACACCTATCAAAGTTGATTGATGAGCATTTTGTCTTTGGTATAAAAAATAAGGTTGCCAATAACTCTTAGAAGAAATTGGTAAGGTTATTTGTCCATGTGCGACTATTTTTAAAGGCAATTCATTTACTGCTGATTGAAAACCCATTTTAGGTAAATGCACATGTGAAAGTGCTAGTCCAACCTGAGTTTTAATGGTCTTATTACGAGTAAATGCACCTTTCCATAAGGCACCGATGGAGAAATCTATCGTTTTAGTAGCCGTTTGTAAAAAAGTCTCTCCATTGCTGTTCGCTATATCAAATCCACTTGCTGCTCGATATTGTTCGTCAAATTTTAATGCACTTGGGTCAAATCTTTTTTGAATAAAACCCAAACCAATCCCCAATGCCAATTCATTTTCTCCTTTGGCTAATTGTTGATAAAATGCCCCTGTAAATAAACCGCCTGTGGTTTGCAAAGAAGCAGCGCCTGCTCCATTTTTATGCAATAAACCGCCCCAGGCAAAACGGCCTTTCTTTTGTTGGATGTTCAGCCCTATCGACTGATAAGCTTGTGGAATATTTGCCCATTGACTTCTATGTTGGATATTTGCTGTTAACAAGGGAGATTGGTTGCCTGTTGTCGCTGGATTAAAGTAATTTTTAAAAGATTGAAAATTAGAAAAATGTAAATCTTGTGCCACCATCCAAAAAGGAAATAGGAGAAGTAAACTTATATAGGATATTTTATTTTTCATAACTATAAAATGATGGGATTTTAAAATTTATAATATTAAGGGAGGTAAGGAACGCGTCAAAAATAACTTTACATTTTAAAATTACAACTTATTGATTGTCAGTAGTGGTTTTAATTTTAATTGTCATTTTAATTTTAATTTATTCCTAAGTGTTCTTTTGGGGAATCAGGTAAATTTTTATAGGCTGGATTTTCATAGCTCAGAGAGCTGTGTTACCTTAGCGCAATAGGGTAATATGTCCTGATAGATAAGCGGTATTTCCTTCTTGGCTATAACCAATTACATAGGTATAAGTACCACAACTAACTGCTTGCCCGTTACTCCAGCCATTCCAACCGTCCGCTTGGTTTTGACTCATGAATAATAAACCGCCCCATTGATTAAAGATTTGTAAATTATAACTGCTTAAAGTTGACCCTCTTACCAAAAAAACATCATTAATCCCATCGTCATTAGGCGTAAAAGCAGTTGGTACAAATAAGGCTGTTTCTACCGCTACTTTGATATAATCCAGTTTGGTGAGGGTATCTAAACAACCTGCCGCACTTTCTGTAATTAGTTGCACATCATAAGTACCCACTTGCTCATATTCATAACTTGGAATGTTATCGGTAGACCGATTCAATGCCCCACTACTTAAGTCCCCAAAATTCCATGTGCAATTCATAGTCGTTTCTCCTAGAAGTCGAAAAATAACCGTTTCAGAAGGCTGAACATTGGTTTTATCTGCTTCAAAATCAATGGATTCCTCCTTAGTAAACTGCCTAATTTCAACTGCTTCCGAAAAAACTAAAACATCTGTAATTGGGTCAACCACCTGCACTTGGTAAAAACCAGGTTCGGTCACTACTAATGCTTGGTCTAGCGCAGTCGCTATCGTCCAACCGTCTTTTAACCATTGATTTCCTGTAGGATAATTAGAAACTAAAGTCGTACTTCCACCCACACAAATAATTGAATCACCGTCAATGGTAATTTCCGCCGCAGCTATTTCGACTAAAACCGTAATATCTACAGGGTCAGAGATACCCCCACAAACACCATTTGCTTTCTTTATTTGAACCGAATATTGACCACCCGTTTTTACCGTAATAGTCTGGGTTGTTGCTCCATTAGACCATAAAAATTCACCAATTCCATTAGCGACTAAAATAGTTGAATCTCCTTCATAAAAAGTTAACTCCCCGACTATCGAAACAGTAGGTTGTTCGCCAGACAATACTTCAACATTAATAATATTAGAGGTAATTAAAGTTTCCTCCCAAAAGGTTTCTACTTGTATTTGATGTGACCCCGCTTCCAAAACTGGTGCAGTAAAGGTAGGTGCTATACTATTTTGCAATAAAATGCCATCTACATAAAAGGCATAATTTGAAAAGGCATTGGTATTGGCTCGAACGGTGAAATTATCTCCTTGACAAATTTGCGCTTTGCCTGTGATATTTAATAAAGTTAAGTTAGGCTTTGATTCAGTAGTAATACTTCTCACCAAATGATTATAGGCATCCCCAATAAATAAGCTACCCGTAATTTTGTCCCAAGTTATACTCGTTGCCCCACTAAAAGTAGCGGCTGAACCTACACCGTCCACGCCACCAGATGTTAATGGCGTTCCTGCATAACTAGACACGGTACCGTTGGGTTCAATTTTTCGAATGACATAATTATAACCATCTGCTATATAAATGTTATTATCCGCATCCACCGTCAAGTCCCAAGGATAATTGAAAGCGGCTTGTTCGGTAGTCCCATCAATTAATCCAATTTCTCCTGTTCCTGCAACAGTCGTCACTTCACCTGTTGGCGTAACTTTTCTAATCTTGTGATTCCATTCATCTGCAACCAAAATATTCCCTTCCTTATCTAGGGTTAATCCATAAGGTCTCCAAAACTGAGCTTCTCGCCCTGTGCCGTCATTAGCACCTGGAATATATGGAATACCTGCAATCGTAGTTACTATGCCCCGATTATCCACTTTTCGAATAATATGTGTTAAGTGGTCGGCGACATACAAATTACCAAAAGCATCTACGTCAATTCCTGTTGGATTGCCAAAGGTAGCTGCTAAACCCTGTGCATTACTAGATCCAAAATTTCCTGTACCTGCAATGGTTGTTACGGTGCCATCTTTTGTGACTCTCCTAATTTTATTATTCTTGGTGTCTGCTACATAAACAACACCATCCTCAGCAGCACAAATGCCCCAAGGTTCATTAAATCTAGCGGTTTCGCCTTGCCCATCCTGACTACCACTATATCCCGCTTTACCTGCCAAAGTCGTCACCATTCCAGTTACGGAAATCTTTCGAATCGTATGATTATAACGGTCCGCAATGAAAAGATTACCTTCGCCATCTACTGCTATGCCATGTGGGTTGAAAAATCGAGAGCTTAAGGCTGCACCGTCATTAAAGCCAGGCGTTTCTAATACACCTGCTACGGTGCTGACTAATTGTGCCTTGGCGGTACTACTGCTGAATAATATGGCGCTGATTAGGAATAATAGAAGATATTTCATTGTCTAGTTTACCTTTGTTATGGTAGTTTAGTAGATGAAATATTGTTCCTTTTTTTTAAAGTGTTAATTTATAGTGTATTATATGTATGGATGTTATTGTATTTGTCCTATAATGGGATGAAAATCTTATTTTGGGAAAGGCTGCTTTGTTTTTAATCTTGGATGGATTCTAAATAGTCATCGCTAAAATCATTTTTATTTTCTACTCACATTGGTAAATGATCGGACATTTTGAAAGTTCACCAAGTTTTGAAATTTCCAACTCCCTTACCTGCTGATAGATATTCTGCTATAGCTGACTAGTCTACCTTTCTAAAATAGGGTGATTTTTCATAGTAGTTATCTCATTTTAATTTGTGGTTGACCTTTGATTAATAGGAGCCCAATTTTTGTCGGGCGTTTTTCACAATTAAACAAAACTATTTTTTTTTCATAAAATCTTCTTTTTTTTAATAAAATAGGCTTTTCTTTAGCCTACATTTAACTAAAGAAGAAACCATAGTTATCACAATAATAAGACTATAAGTAGACAAATCTAGATTTAAATTTAAAACCAAAAACAACTAAATTACGCTAAAATGTACTAATTTATTAGGTATGAAAATTTGTTTTGCTAACTATTAATTCTTAAAAATAGTTAGGTTATATCAGAACACCTACCCCAAAATCAAGTTTAACAGCTTATCCAATAAACAAAATAAATATTGAAAAACAAAGATTCCCTTTTAAAATTACAAACTACTGATTATCAGGGTAGTTTTTAATTTTAATTTATCTTTGCTTTTTACCAAAAAAAGATATTAACTCAACAACTTTTATAAATTTTTTAAATACTAACGGTAGTTATGAAGCAAAATTTTACAAAAATTATCTTTCTATTCTTTTTTTTAGGGTTGAACAATTTTATGTTCGCTCAAAAATTTATAGATATTGAAGTAACCGGTTCAGGTAACACCCTTTCGGCAGAAGCAATTCCAGCTTCTTTTGGATCATTAACAGTTAATAATTATTTTGAATTTGAAACAGTCACTGCAGATTTGATGATTATTGATGATGGGACTGCTAGTCCTACTTTAGCTTGTTCCCCGGCTATAAATGCATTAACGGGAAGTGTTGCTATAATTGATCGAGCTGATTGCTCTTTTGTTACTAAGTGTAGAAATGCACAAGACGCTGGTGCTATTGTAGCCTTAGTTTGTAATAATGTGCCAGGAGAAGGTGCTATTGTTATGGGAGGGGACGATGCAGAAGATATTACGATTCCTTGTATGATGATTTCTCAAGAGGAATGTAATTCAATTCGGGTATTAGTTGAGGGCGGTGCGCAGGCAGTTATAAGCAATCAAGCTGCTGAATTTGATGATACAGAAATGGTTTTTTGGGGGGATAATCCTGGAGAAGGTGACTTTGCTGGTGGATTGAATGATTGGGAAACAATGGGTTTATCTTCTGATACGGCTGTTTGGATACATACAGAATTAGGTATTTCGGATGGACCAATAACAGGTAATTCATTGACTTTTTCTATTGTTTCCCCAACTGGTGGAGATGGAGCGGCTATTTTTGATAGTGAATTTTATAATCGAGCAATTATAACAGAAGGATCAACCGCCTCTGCTGATCAGATGAGTGAACTAATCTCTCCAACGATAGATTGTTCTAGTTGTCAATCGACTAAAATGTCGTTTTTTCAATATAATGTACCTTTAAATGGGACAACTTCTGTAGCTTTTAGTGGAGATGACGGTGTAACTTGGTCTGATCCTGAAGAAGTTACTACAGAAAATATATTGAACTCTGTAGAGACAAATATAGCTGGTACAGAAAAAAGAGAGGTAAATATTCCTTCTGAATTTAATACGGCTCAATTTAGAATGAAATTTATTTTTGATGGAGATTTTTATTTTTGGATGGTTGACGATGTAAGAATTGTAGAAAGAGAAGCGAATAATCTTAGAGTTAATGAAAATTTCTTTGCGGTAGCACCGAATGTACGAGTACCGAGAAGTCAAGTAGATGCCATTAATTTCTTAGCAGACATTCAAAATGTTGGTGCAGCAGATCAAGAGAGTGCAACTCTAAGCATTCGTGTAACAAATGATGCTACAGGAGCAGAAGTCTTCTCGGATGGCCTAAATTTAGGGCGTATTGAGGCAGACTCTTTAATAGAAAATACTTTATTCCCAAATCAATTTACCCCAGCTGCAGAGATAGCAAGTTATACTGGCGTATATAGAGTTTCCGCTGATGTGCAAGACTTTGATGAATCAGATAATACAAGAACCATTAATTTTTCTGTTACAGAGAATGAATTTGCCAATGAAGATGGAACAGGTCTAAATAACATAGAAATAGTTGATAAAAATCAAATCCCTACTTGGTCTTTTGGTAATTACTTTTATTTACCAAGAGGAAATGGCTATAAAGTTGCAGGATTTGGTATTGGTATTGGAAATGCAAGTGTCGTAGGTGGCTTAGAAGTTGGCGTAAGAATGTTTAAATGGACAGATTCAGAAGAGCCAGGTACAGCTGGTTTTGGTGTTGCTGATCCAAGTGAAAGAGAATTTATTGGATTTTCGGATTACGAAATCTTAGGGAACGAATTACCTGCAGATGTTAATATTATCGAAGCTGAAGATATATTTAATGCAGATGGAGATGAATTACCTATTTTATTAGATGATGATGCGAATTATTTGGTTATGTTGACAATGGATTCTGAAGTTGGTATTTCTGGGACCAATGCCTTATTGGATAGTTATTCTGCGATGAATTTGGCTTCAACATTTGCTGGCGCACCTAGATATTGGTCTTTCTTTGGCGATGGTTCTGATATTTTTACGACAGATTATGTCCTTAACGCATTTGTGCCTTTAGTAAGAATGTTCATTGAACCAGAAGATGCTTCTTCCGTAACAGCATTATCAGCAGATAATTTAATTGAGGTGACGCCTAATCCAGCATCTGAATTTGTGAACATCTCTATGGATTTTACAAAATCATTTGATCATGTTAATGTCATGATGACGGATATTACAGGTAGAGTCGTGTTAATGAAAGATTTAAATAATGTAAAAAATCATCAAATGCGGATTGATGTAGGTAATTTATTAAGCGGTACTTTTATCTTGAATATTACAACGCCTGATGGGGTAAGAACAGAGAAGTTTATTAAAGTAGACTAAAGGTAACACAGCTCTCTGAGCTGTATATATTTAATAGATATAAAAAGGTTCGACGGTAATTACTGTCGAACCTTTTTTATATTATATTTAGTGGTCACAGTATTGTGTTATTGTTGTCATATTACGCCATTGCCAACAATTCCTTAGCATTTTCAATGGCGGACTCCGAGGGGGGATTGGTACTTAACATGGTGGCAATAGCTCTCACTCTTTCTTGCTTATCCAATGCTCTTACCTTAGTTTTGGTGCGTTCTCCGTCAACTCGTTTATAAACAAAATAATGTGCATCTGCTTTGGAAGCTACCTGTGGAGAGTGAGTAATCACTACAACTTGATGTTCATTAGATAATTTACGTAAGATACGACCCATTTTTAAAGCGACATCTCCAGAAACGCCCGCATCAATTTCATCAAAAATTAAGGTCGGTAAAGGAATGGCACTAGCTACTAAAGATTTGATACATAGGGTTAAACGAGATAATTCTCCTCCAGAAGCTACTTGTTTGATAGATAAAAAACGACTCCCTTTATTAGGCGCAAATAAAAATTCTACTATATCTGCCCCTGTTGGTAAAAGTATTTCAGAAGGCTGGATGGAAACTTGCAATTGAGCATGCTCCATAGATAATAAACTTAATTGCTGATGCACTAATTGTAAAAATCCATTTACTATAGATTTTCTTCGTTTAGTCAACTGATTTGCTATTTTCCTAAGCTGCAACTCTGCTTTTGTAATGGCATTTTCTAAGGCAATTATTTCATTAGATAAATCACCATAAGCCGAAAGTTGTTGGGTAATGTCTGCTTGAATTTCTAATAATGCTGGGATGGAATTGACCCCATGTTTTTTCTGAAGTCGATAAATTAAATCCAAACGAGTTTGCACTTCTGTAGCTCGTTCTGGATGATATTCTGTTTCATTGGCAATGCTTTCAAATTCATTGGCTATTTCTCCTAATTCTAATACAATGCCATCGTATTTCTCTACAAGAGGATTTAAGGTAGGCTTATATTTCCGAATTTGATTTAAAGAGAGCCCTAGTGTTTCCAACTGACTTAAAACCGATTGTTCGCTTTCAGATAAATGCATAAAAGCCCCATTTAATTTCGATTTAATTTCTTCTGCATTATTGAGCGTAGATAATTCACTTTCTAATCCTGTTTGTTCGTTGGCAATTAGTTCTGCGGTATTAAATTCTTCCAATTGGAAATTTAAAAAATCTGTCTCCTTAGTAGCAGTTTCATTTTGTAGGATCAGCTTTTTGAGTTGGCGCTGATTACTTTGGTAAATTTTAAATAGTTGTTCATATTTTTCAATAATAGCTCCATTATCAGCCAATGCGTCCACCATTCTCAACTGAAAAGAAACATCGTTAATATCTTGTGTGTCAAATTGTTGATGCAAATCAATTAAGCTATTACTCAATTGTTGTAAAACCTTTAAATTAACAGGCGTATCGTTGACAAAAGCTCTAGTTTTACCCGAAGGCATTAATTCTCTTCTGACAACCGTCTCTTCTTCATAATCAATATCATTGGCCTCAAAAAAAGCTTTTAAGCCACTATACCGATCGACCTCAAAAAAAGCTTCAATAACACATTTTTTGGTAACGTCATATAAGGCTTTAGTATCGGCTCTTTTACCCATAATCAAGCCTAAAGCACCTAATAGGATAGATTTTCCAGCACCTGTTTCTCCTGTAATAATTGTTAAGCCTTTAGAGAATTGAATTTCTAATGATTCAATAATGGCATAGTTCTTTATTTGGAGCGTTTTTATCATTGATGTTATTCGTGTAGTAATCGATTTTTAAGTAGCTTAGCAGACTGATTGAGCATTATTGATTAAGCTGGAAGCTTAAGCTACTTAAGACAATCAATTGAGATTTGTGATACGTTTAGTCAAAAAATTACCTATCTATTAACAAAGTTAGGGCTTGTAAGGCATATTTACTAATGTAAAAGATTAATTTAAGTATCCGGTATTATATATTTTTAAAACTAATATTTTATGATGATAATCATTAAATTTGCTATAAATTAATTAGGAGTCCAACAAAATCGAGGCAATTATACTACAAAAAGATAGAATTTGCAATTTTTTGTTTTATAATTTTAATTTTGGAAATTAAATATTTAAATTTGTGTCTGATTTAAATATCATTAAACAGCGAATCGCAACATAAAATCGTTGTTACAACAATACGGAATACAACAATCTCGATTTTTTCATCAGGATTTTTGTGTACAACTAAATTCTATAAAGATTACATTAATGAATTGCAGTAAAAGAGTCCTTTGGTTTTGCCTTTGGTTAATCCCTCTGCAATGTGCCAAAGATAATACTACTCCAAAACCTATAGAGGTGGTTACTTTAGAAGGGCTCTCTTCCTTTCCTATTAGCACTAAAATTCCTAAGAAAAAAAAGCGGACGGGCAAATTAAAAGATGCTGAACCTTTAATAGATACCTATACTAAAACTAATCTTTCAAATTTTACGCTTCCTAGAATTGATGAAAATTTAACCAAAGCATTAAAGCAACAACTAAAATTGCTTAAACGACGGAAACAAGATTATACACAAGAGTTTGACAATATTGCTTTAAATCTCACGGATTTAGAAACCACTATAGCCTTATTACTACTCTGGCAACAGACTTATCCTCAGGGCTTAGAGGAACACCTTAATGCTTATCAATTAAAAGGTCAAGATGGCAAAGGGAATGTGAAATTTACAGGCTATTTTACCCCTGAATTAGAAGTTCACAAACGTAAATCTAAAGCCTATCCATACCCGATTTATTCTTATCCAGCGCATTGGAAAGGGAAATTGCCTTCTCGGAAGCAAATTGATGGTGACGGTGTCTTAAAAGGCCAAGGCTTAGAATTGGCTTTTGCTAAACAGCTAGAAGATATTTATTATATGCAATTGCAAGGATCGGGACTAGTGAAATATGGTAGTGGAAAACATATTTACTTTGGTTTTGCTGGTTCTAATAAACACCCCTATAGTAGTATTGGTCAGTATATTAAAAATAATGAAGCCATTCGATTGAGTAATATTTCAATGGAAGGGGTTAAATCTTTTTTAAAATATAATCCCGATATGGTAGAAGATATTCTATTTACGAATGCTTCCTATGTTTTTTTTGAAGCTTCCAACTCTAAACCTCTCGGTGCTGGTCATGTGCCTCTAACCGCTAATTATTCTATCGCTGCTGATCCCAAACATATTCCCTTAGGTAGTTGCTTATTAGCAGCTGTTCCTGTTATGGATGAAGCGGGCGATTTTTCCCATCATCAATATCAGTTTCTTTTAACCCAAGACGTAGGAGGCGCTATCAAAGGGAATGGACATATTGATCTCTATTGTGGTATAGGAACGGAAGGAAAACAAAAGGCAATGGAAATGCATCATTATGGACAATTATGGCTTTTGTTACCGAAACCATCTGATGAGTTAGGACCAGTATTTTCCAATGGAGCGATAACTGAGCAATTTTGAATGATTTTAGTTACAGGAGGAATTGGAAAAGATAATCTATAAGGTTAACAAGAATACTTAATAGAAGGGTTGAAAAAATAAAAACAAACAAGTAGCTTGTGGTTTTTTAATTAAACTTAGTGTATGAAATTTTATATCCTTCTGGTAATTAGCCTATTTTTTGTAACACCATCTATTTTGGGACAAGATACAATACTTGAAAATACGCCAACCCAATCTTTATCTATTGCTAACGTCCCAGAAATTCCTTATCACCAAATTCCAGATTACCCTGAAAAAATTACTGCTGGTACGAGTATTGGACGAGTTATAGATGGTTTGGGGTATCGTTATTATTGGGCAACTAAAGAGTTAACCGAGAAAGATTTGGCTTTTGAACCTGGGAATGAAGGTCGTTCAGCAAAAGATGTTCTGAGTCATCTTTATGGGCTTTCCAATATGATTGTAAATGCTGCTAAAAATGAACCAAATATCAGGTCGTCACCAAAAAAGGAACTGACTTGGGCAGAGCAAAGACTTGCTACCTTAAATAATATCAAAGCAACAAGTGATATTTTTAAGGCAAGTTCTGATGAAGAAATTGAAGCAATGAAAATTATCTTCCAGAGAGGCGATAATCAAAGTGCGGTACCCATTTGGCATTTATTCAATGGACCAATTGCTGATGCTATTTCTCATGTTGGTCAAATTACTTCTTTTCGCCGCTCAGCAGGCAATCCAATGAACCCTTTTGTAAATGTATTTATGGGGAAGACGAAGGAATCTAAGAATTAATATGAATAACCTTATATAAGCACCTTTTAATTTCTTGTTGCTGGTTATTTAGTTGAACCAGTAACCAGTAACCAAGTTTATCTCGATTTATCGGGACAACCAGCTTTTCCATGAAAAAACTACTTTTATTCCTATTATCTATTTTCTTAATTTATGGCCATCTTATCGCTCAAAATGTCACCATTAATTTTGAAATAACCGAAGCTGCTACTCAGAAACCAACCCCTGCAAAATTGGTTATTTTAAAAGACGGCAAACCCTTTGAGCATGAATTGACTTCCACCGCCGATTTAGCCTGTAGAGGGCATACTGTTTATTCCAGAACAGGTAAAGGAAGCTTCCAATTGCCAGCAGGTGCTTACGAAATCTGGTTCGGAAAAGGAATGGAATATAGTGTAGATATTCATAAAGTGGTTTTGGATAATCGTCAATATACCAGTTTGAAAGCTGCCTTAAAAAGAGAATTAAACCCCAAAGGATTCATTGGCGGCGATATGCACTTGCATACTTTTACTTATTCTGGTCATGGAGATGCAACGGTGGAAGAGCGATTAATTTCTTGTGTAGCGGAAGGATTAGAATGGGCAGTCGCCACAGACCATAATGCGGTATTGGATTATGCGCCCTACATGAAACAATTAGGTTTAGAAAACTATATGGCTACTGCTGTCGGAAATGAGGTTAGCACCCCAATTGGGCATTTTAATACTTATCCTTTGGCAAGTGGTTCGGAAAAAGTAAATGCAAAAATTTCGGTAGGAAAAGAACTTTTTGAAACCATTAGAGCAGAAGGATTGCCGAATACAATGATTCAAATCAATCACCCAAGATGGGTAGATTCCGATTTTTTTAATACCAAAGGGTTAGACCCATTTTATGGCGTTTCAAATCACCCAGAATGGGATTGGAATTTTGATGCTTTTGAAGTATTAAATGAGAATTTTGGCATCGGTTGGAGAGATGCGCCAGATAATAAATTTTCGGTTAAACAGGATTGGTTTAATATGCTCAATCAAGGTTTGAGAAAGACTGGCTTAGGAAACTCAGATAGCCATTCTGTGATTGCTCAAATTGCGGGTGTTCCTAGAAATTATATCAAGAGTTCAAGTGACAATCCTAATCAAATTAATACTAAAGAACTGATAGAAAGTATTAAAAACCAGCAAGTTAGTGTAGCTAGAGGACTTTTTGTAAATATGGAAACTACTACAGGTAAAGGAATCGGTTCGCAAGTAAATTTAGAGGGCGAACGCCAAGAGTTAACTATAAACTTAACGGTACAAGCCGCCTCTTGGATTAGTTGCCATAAAGCAGAATTGATAGAAAATGGCGTGGTGATTAAAACCTTTGATATACCAGAAAATACAAGTATAAACCGACTTACTAAAACGATAAGTCTACAACCTAAAAAAGATAGTTGGTATA
The DNA here is from genome assembly GCA_964644655.1 of uncultured Saprospiraceae bacterium. Classification (GTDB taxonomy): domain Bacteria; phylum Bacteroidota; class Bacteroidia; order Chitinophagales; family Saprospiraceae; genus JAFMDF01. The sequence goes on from CAZXYA010000028.1 coordinate 15,826, forward strand.
TGCTAATTGCTTATGGTGACCTACCAATGGCGCCAATGGTACAAGGATTAGAAAAGCCTGTTTTACCAATGGGATTTACCAATCCAATTTGGGTGGATTCAGATGGAGATGGAAAAATTACTTCTCTTTATGATTATGGAGAAAAATTAATTGAAGAACTAGATGGTAAAGCCACCAAGTTGGCAGAAAATTTAGTTGCTGATCCTGCTATTGTTTATCCCGTATTTTACCATTTGTTTGCTACCAAAAATGAAATGGCAACGGAAGTAGCCATGAATTTTTTGAAAAAAGCAGATACTCGCCAAAAACAATTATTATATCGAGAATTATCTAAAGAAGGAACTGAAATAGCGACCAATATTTTACGTAGTCAGAAGCGAAGGATCTTAAATCCATTAGAAGAGGTGGTTTTGAATTATTATACAGAATTTCCATTAAGTCAGACTAAAGTAGAACGCTTTAAAAAAGAGGAAGCAACAAGTTTAGATGAACAACTTAATTATTTAGAAGATAGTTATCGATTTAATTATTCGGGAGCTACGGAAAAATGGCTTAAAATTGTAAAAACTAATGCTATTGTAAAAGGACAAAGTCAAAATTGGACAGAGGCTGCAATTCCTACCGATGGTATTTTTCCTATTGGCAAATTATTGGAAGAACAAGAAGGGAATTATTTGTATATCGACTATCCGCAATATGCTCGAATGGATACTACGATTACCTTTTATATGAATACAAACACCAATGTTCGAATTAGTCGAGCAGGAAAGATTTTACAATCAATTTCTGCTAATAACAGATTTCCTATCAGAGCTAAATTAGTAAAAGTGGAAATGAAAAAGGGTTTGAATGAATTATTATTTAGACTGGACAATAAAAAAGATGCTCAAATTAGTTTTCAAGAAATCAATCCCGATAAATTATTGGATGCTACTTTAGCGGATGTTAAAACAGTTGAACATTTGGCATTGGACAAAAAAGTGACTTACCAAATAGCATATGCCCCCAAATATCATGGGCATGGCATTGCTTTGACAGACGGTTTTAGAGGAACAACTGATTATAGCAGCCAATTATGGCAAGGTTGGAATGGCGAAAATGCGGAATTTGTTATTGATTTAGGGAAAATACAAACAATTAACAGACTAACTATTGGTACTTTAATTAACCAAAATTCATGGATTTTTTCCCCCGAATCTATAAGTTGTTCTTTTTCTACAAATGGGCAGACTTTTTCTAATGCCACAACTGTAGATTTAGAGGCTATTACTGAACAAAAAGAGGCAATGATTAAAGATATTATGGTAGAAATTGATTTAGTAAAAGCTCGTTATATAAAAATCATAGCTAAAAAAATACCTGCTTTACCAGAATGGCATGCCTATAAAGGGGCAGATGCTTGGATTGTTTTGGATGAAGTTATGGTTGAATAAATGAGCGAATATAGTTGAGTAAAAATTATTTCTTTTTTAGAATTAGCGTAATTAGTTTTGAAATTTTCACCTTTTCACTCTTTGATAACCTAATATTCTTCAAGAAGGTAATGTTGATAGTGTGTTGAATATTCTTTTTATTTTTAGTAGCAAGTGCAGTTAAAAAAGCTTTGATCTTTTCAGGTCTAATTTCTGTAAAATTGGTAATTTCGGCTACTTCTAGACTAGGGAATTTTTTTATCAGTTTTAATAAATTCGTTAATTTTAGAAATGCTCTTTCTTTAATTTTACCGATTTCTTCACCTTTCTTAATACCGATTTCTTCACCTTTCTTGATACCGATTTCTTCACCTTTCTTAATACCAATTTCTTCACCTTTCTTGATACCGATTTCTTCACCTTTCTTAATACCAATTTCTTC
>CAZXYA010000028.1:17779-31911 GCA_964644655.1 uncultured Saprospiraceae bacterium
TTCGCCTTTCTTAATACCAATTTCTTCGCCTTTCTTAATACCAATTTCTTCGCCTTTCTTAATACCAATTTCTTCGCCTCTTCTCAATCCAATAGCTTCCCCTTCTTTTAATATCATATCCAAGGTACTCATGATTCTATTTTTATCAATGTTTAAGTCTAATTCTTTAAAAATATTTTTTATTTCTTTTGGAGAACGATTTGTAAAACTCAAAACATAAGTCATTAAAATTTCTAAATGATAATCATCGCTCAAATCAAAAATAAAACTAAATTTGGTGTAAATCAAGTCCATACTATCGCGATTAGCCATAGCTACCATTGCACTTCTAAAAAAAGCGGTATTGATTTTTATTAGTTTTTCCGTAGAAGTGCCTACTAGATTTTTAAACAAAAAATCAAAACTGGGAATAAAATCTTTGATAAGGTGATAAAATTTAAACTCACTAAATAGTTCTGCTAAGGTTTTAGGTATCCATTTTTCCTTACCATTATAAAATAATAAAGGGATAATCGGTTCAATTGTTCGACCTTTTTCTTTTTCCATTTTTTCCAAGGCTAAAAAAATATACAAGCCCAATTGAATAGCGACCCATTTTTTAGGTTTTGATTTATGTTCCCAAAGTAGTAAGGCATACTGTATATACTCATCGCTATCTTTGAAAGGACAACGATAAATAATGTCAGATTTGAAAGCGCTAAATTGTGGTGTTAGAAAACTTTCTGACTGAATTTGCAAACGGTCTAAATCTAAATTTTTAGCCAGTTCTGGATAAAATTCTTCTAGGTAAGCTTTTGCATTAGCCTTATCTTCCATCACTTTTTTAAACAACTTATCATCAGGATGTTGGATTTTTTTCTTGTTTTCGCTCATAGTTTATTTATTTGATAGGCTAAAAATAATAAACTTTTTGTGTTTTTAAAAAAAAATTAAAACATAAAAAATAATTCAATTTGTTTTTCTTAATTCTATTAGTAGATTGGAAAATATATTTTGTATGTTAGTGCCAATTAATAGAAACCAGTCAAAATATTCAGGACAAAATGATGACCAAAAAATATAGCCTAGTCTTGTTAGTAACAATACTATTTTGTGTTGCCTGCCAATCAACAGAAAAAAATGCAGCGGAGAAGGTAAAAAAAAGACCTAATATCCTCTTCATCATGTCGGATGACCACGCCTATCAAGCCATAAGTGCATATTCCAATCACTTGACCGAAACCTCAAATATTGACCGTATAGCCAAAGAGGGCATGTTATTTACCAATGCCTGTGTGACCAATTCTATTTGTGCGCCTTCCAGAGCGGTCATTCTAACAGGAAAGCATAGCCATTTGAATGGGAAAATTGATAATGTATTCCCTTTTGATACCACCAATATTACCTTCCCTCAATTATTACAGGATGCTGGCTATCAAACTGCTATGTTTGGAAAATTACACTTTGGTAATAATCCAAAAGGGTTTGACGAATTCCAAATTTTACCAGGACAAGGACATTATTATAACCCTGATTTTATTACTAAAAAATCAGGAAAAATTAGAGAAACGGGTTATACAACCGATATTATTACCAATAAAACCTTGAATTGGTTAAAGACAGAAAGAACAGAAGAAGACCCATTTTTATTAATGTATTTGCATAAAGCACCCCATAGAGAATGGTTGCCACCAGAGCGACATTATAAAAACTTTACTAAAAAGACTTTCCCAGAACCCGAAACACTTTTTGATAATTACGAAGGTCGGGGTCGTGCGGCTAAAGAGGCAGAAATGAATTTATTAACCCACATGAATTGGGCAGGAGATTCTAAAATAAAGCCAGCATTAATGGATGAATTGGGCATCCCTGAAACAGCAAAATGGGATAAAGGCGCTTATGAAAGAACAGTTGGTAGACTAAATGCAGAGCAAAAAGCAAAATGGGATGCCGTATATGACCCAATCAATGAAGATTTTAAAAAGCGATTTCCGACCATGACTGAAAAGGAGAAAATGCAATGGCGCTATCAAAGATATATGCAGGATTATTTAGGAAGTATAGCCGCAGTAGATGATGGAGTAGGGGAAGTGTTAGACTATTTAGAAGAAAGCGGTTTAGCCGAAAATACGATTGTCGTATATACTTCCGACCAAGGTTTTTATTTAGGCGAACATGGTTGGTTTGACAAAAGATTTATTTACGATGAATCTTTTAAAACCCCATTTATGGTGCGTTGGCCAGATGTGATTCAACCGAATCAAACCAATACGACGATGGTGCAAAATTTAGATTTTGCTCAAACCTTTTTAGATGCCGCAGGAGTAACTGCACCAAGCGATATGCAAGGCGAAAGTTTGGTTCCCTTATTTAAAGGAGAGGCAGAAAATTTTAGAGAAGCTGTTTATTATCATTACTATGAATATCCATCGGTTCACATGGTCAAAAGGCATTATGGCATTGTGACGGAAGATTATAAATTAGCCCATTTTTATTTTGATGTAGATGAATGGGAATTATATGACCGCAAAAAAGATGGGAATGAAATGAAAAATGTGTATCATGAGCCAGCTTATGCGGAAGTAGTGGCTGATTTGAAGGAGAAATTGGCAGCTATGCGAGTGAAGTATAAGGATTCACAGGAGTTAGATCAGCAATATATTGATTTGTATCGGGAGAAAATGAAGGGGAATCAATGGTGGAAATGATATTAGAGTACCAAATAAATAATTGATAAAAAATCCCTGCCTGCGGCAGCAGGCGTTGCTAACTTAATCCTCCGATAAAATCGGAGTAAACTATTGCTTAGTTTTTTAGCAACGGATTAATATTAGCAACGGATTTGACGAGCTAGATAATAATCCAAGTGAAAAAGATGGAATTATATTACCAATAAAATTATATGAGGCAAGAGCAATCAGAAATTAAAGAATCAACCCAACGCAGTATTCAAGATTATTTGTCTTTGGGCTATTTGTATTTAGTGGTGGTAGGAATATTGTTTGATGCCATATTCTATGGCATTTTAGGTATTAACATTATTCATTATTCTTCGATTTTAGATGTATTATTAAGTCCTATTGCTTTTTTACCGATTCTATAATTGTTCCATTAATGGTTGGAGGGATGATATTGTTTTTATTTGGAATAGGTAAATGGAGCAGATATTACCATAATAAACATAAAGAAAAAGAATGGTATAAAAACAAATACGATGTGGTGGATTTAGAAAAAAAATATGCAAAGGGGGACAGTCTTGAAGGAATGCTTACTGGATTTGGTATTTTTTTCTAACTATGTTTGTTACTTATACAACTTTGAGGGGTAATAGTTTGAGAAGTAAAAAAGCTAATAAAGAAATAAAACTAAACAAAAGAATCACTTTTCAAAATGATAGCATTGTAGAAGTAAATTTTATTGGCATGAATACCCAATATGTATTTTATTTATTAGAAAACGATTCTATTATTACCGCATCACCCATTCAAGGAAATATCAAGGGAATCCGAAATTTAGAATCAAAATAATGACTAAATAATGAGCGATTTGAATCAGGAAGTACCAGTAGAAAATAAAGAATCAACTCAGAGAAGCCTTCAAGACTATTTGTCTTTAGGCTATTTATATTTATTGATTTTGGGGATATTTAAAGATGTTATTTTTTATGGCCTTTTGGGAGTGAATATAATTAATTTTTCTAATATTCAAGATATTTTATTAAGTCCTATTATTTTTTTGACGGCGGATTTAAAGCAATTTTTAATATTTTTAGTTGGACTTCCTCTAATCGCTATTGGAATAGGATATGCGGCGAGAAAATACCATGAGATTAATAAAAATAAAGAGTGGTACAAGGCAAAAAAGAATTATGAAAAATGGGATAAGACTTATGGGAAAGAAACTTATTATGACTTTTTAACGACGATGATACTACTAGCTCTTTTTGGTGCTTTTATCGGTGCTGGTTTGGGAAAAGGAATGAAAATATCTAAAAAAATAAAAACAGGAACACTAGAAAATACAAGTCAAATAACTTTTGAAAATAAGGAAACTTTGAAGGTGAATTTAATAGGACATAATAGCGAATACCTGTTTTATGCTGCTGAAAAAGATACGGTGGTTACTATTGTTCCTATCCGTGGAAATATCAAAAAAATACAAAATTTAGAATAAGTCAGGGGATGTTTATAGTGCGTCAGATAAAAAAGTGATGAAATCCCTAGCTAAAAGAATAATTAGCTACGGATTTTAAACAAATTAAAAAATTGGTGAATATCAATTTTAATCTGATTATCTATAAACCTTTGAACCTCTAAACCCTTAAACCTCTATACCTCTAAAAATATGCAAATAAAAAAATCAGCCAAAATTTACGATGCCATCATAGTCGGTTCTGGTGCAGGAGGTGGAATGGCAACCAAAATCCTCTCTGAAGCAGGTCTAAAAGTTGCCTTAATCGAAGCAGGACCATTCTTTGACCCGAAAGATCCTGTCACTCAAACACAAATGAAATGGCCTTGGGAGTCTCCTAGAAGAGGGGCTAGTGTAACCAGAGCCTTTGGGGAATTTGATATGTCTTGGGGCGATTGGAAAGTAGACGGAGAACCCTACACCCAAAAAGACGGCACTAATTTTTTATGGTGGCGTTCCAGAATGTTAGGCGGTCGGACAAATCATTGGGGACGAATTTCGCTTCGATTTGGTCCAACTGATTTTAAGCATAAAGATGTGGATGGATTGGGGGACAATTGGCCAATAAGTTATGCCGATGTTAAACCTTATTATGACCGATTAGACAAAATGGTAGGCGTTTTTGGGTCGAATGAAAAACGCTATAATGACCCAGATGGCTTTTTCTTACCAGCACCAAAACCCCGTTTGCATGAATTATATTACATCAAAGGCGCAAGAAAAGTAGGTGTAGATGTAATTCCTTCTCGCTTGTCCATTTTGACCAAAAAGCTGAATAACGACAGGGGTGTTTGTTTTTATTGTAAACAATGCAATAGATCTTGTAATGTATATGCGGATTTTTCTTCTAGTTCGGTATTTGTCATCCCAGCCGTAAATGGTATTGGGCAAGTAGATTTATATGTAGATAGTATGGTTCGGTCAGTAACGACGAACGATGAGGGGAAGGCAACAGGTGTTTCTTACATTAATAAAAAAGATAGAAAAGAATATGAACTAAAAGGAAAAACGGTGGTTCTAGGTGCTTCAGCATGTAGTACCGCTCGGATTTTATTGAATTCTAAAAGCAAACAACATCCAAATGGATTAGGCAATAGTACCGATAATGTAGGCCGATATTTGCATGATTCTACGGGGGCAGGCAGGTCTTATTTTGTACCCGCTTTAATGAATCGAAAAAAAGATTATAACGAAGATGGAGTAGGGGGGATGCATGTTTATTCGCCTTGGTGGTTAGATGCCAAAAAGGATAAATTGGATTTTCCTAGAGGGTATCACATTGAAGTTTGGGGCGGTATGGGTATGCCTTCTTATGGTTTTGGTTTTGATGTCACTAGTATGAATAAATATATTGGTGGGGCAATTGGTGGATATGGCGATAAGTTGCGGAAAGATGTTAAACAATTTTTTGGAGCAGTAGTAGGGATGGCAGGTAGAGGCGAATCCATTGCCTTACGGGATAATTACTGCGAAATTGACCCTGAAGTTGTTGATCAATTTGGTATTCCTGTGCTACGTTTTCATTATAAATGGTCTGATTATGAACGCAATCAAGCGAAGCATATGATAGATACTTTTGATGAAATTGGACAAGCGATGGGTGGGATTCCAATGGGGGAAAGAGCGGGAAAAGACAAAGATTGGGGCTTGTTAAATCCTGGGCAAATTATCCATGAAGTAGGCACCACCAGAATGGGGAACGACCCTAAAAATTCGGTGACTAATAAATTTAGTCAACTACACGATGCTGATAATGTGTTTGTAGTAGATGCTGGCGTATTTACCTCACAAGCAGATAAAAATTGTACTTGGACAATCATGGCTTTAGCGATGCGGACTTCAGACTATATTGTAGATCAGTTGAAAAAGCAGAATATTTAGGAACGATAAACGATGAATGATGAATGTCGCTAACTCTTTGGTTTACAGCATTCATTTTTTGCCATACGATTTTTTTTAGAATAAATACTAATGTAGTAGGCAGTATTCAGTAGGCAGTAGGTCTGAAGAAACTCGCTGATATATTTTTAAAAAAGCAAGGCGACCGTGTACCGTAAACCTTCGATAAAAATCGGAGTAAACGGTGTACCGTGAACCGACAAAACATAAATAATGAAAAGACGTGATTCTTTAAAAACACTATTAGTTGGGACGGTTACTGGAGCGACTTTAGGCTCAACTATTGGTTGTAAAACAGACGGAACAACAGAAGCGACTAGTGAGGTAGTGGAAACGGGTTTATATGGTCGAGTGCCCAAAGAAATCGAAAGAGATAAAAAAATAGCAGCCGACATTTATTTAAACGAACATGAATTGACGACAATTGCAGTTTTGTGTGATATAATTTTGCCTGCTACAGCAGATGCAGGTTCGGCTACAGATGCCGAAGTTCCTGCTTTTATTGACTTCATTGTCAAAGATATTCCAAGTCATCAATTGCCTATTCGAGGTGGTTTGATGTGGTTAGATGGAACAGCTAATCGCCGTTTTAACAAAGAGTTTATTAATTGTTCTAATGCAGAACAAATTCAAATTGTTGAGGATATTGCTTATCCTGATGATGAAGGCAAAAAGCCTTTGATGGCACCAGGTATTAAATTTTTTAATCGTATGCGCAATTTGACGCTAACAGGCTATTATACCACGCGTATGGGCTTAGATGATTTAGGCTATATGGGGAATTATGCCAATGTATGGGATGGAGTGCCTGCGGAAGTACTCAAAGACCATGAGGTGGATTATGACCCTGAGTGGTTGACAAAATGTGTAGATCAAAGTAAGCGGATGGATATTGCGGAGTGGGATGATGCGGGAAATTTGTTGACTTGATGGTCGTATTATATAAGATAATTAATTGGAAAACAATAAAGAAATAATACTTTGAATGTGGATAGTGTGGCAGATGGTATGGAAAAGTAAGAAAGGTATATAGAGCTTGTAGTACAATACATAGAACAAAAGGTAGAAATGATTACGAACAATTGGCTGAAGCAACTCAAAATAAAGTTTGTGCAGACCATATAGTATTCTCTTAAATGAACTTAAATGTCTATATGGTAAAAGAAAAAATGGTTGCATTTTCTGAAAGGTGACTTTTGAGACAGTCTCACCCCAAACCCCATATTTTAGCCGCCGAAGGCGGCGTTTTTAAAAAGTGTACGGTAAAGAATCTTGAATTAGGAAAAAAGAGTAATAATAGTTGCAATCGGACCAATCCAAGGAGGAATTTTTCTAATAATTTTAAAATATATTATGCCAAACCTAGTAATAATAGCCAAAATCACAGCTGCTGAAGGCCAATCCGAAACAGCCAAAGCTGCCTTATTAGAATTAGTTGATCCAACCAGAAAAGAATCAGGTTGTATTCAATATGATTTCCATCAAGATTTAAACAATCCGAACCTCTTTTATGCCTACGAACAATGGGAGACAGCGGAGCATTTACAAGCACATGGAAAATCGGCTCATATTCTAGCTATGCGGGCGAAAACTAAGGGCATTATTTTAAGTTCAGAATTGAGTTTTTTGAATAAAATTTAGTTGGCAAAAATCTTTTGCTAAAATTTTCAGTTAGCTATTGTCAATTTCCAAAATACCCTTATCTTTGCGGCGGTGAGATTCCTCGACCAGCTCCTTTTGAACTCCCCCAGGTAGGAAACTAAGCAAGGGTAGAAAGTTGAGCGGTGTGATGGGGTCTTGCCTTTATTGTTTTACGGCTTATTTGTCTATTTTTTCTATTCCCTTACCTACCAATTTACCAAAGTACTTTTTTAACTTCAAATGCAATTCCTATAAAAGGTTTTTAAAATTGCAAAGGAAAAATCCTATCAAACAACTACTAACTGTCCCGCTGAAGGGGAACTTTAACACAGAAACTATACCCATCCCATTTGCTTTGTAGTTCAGAAGCTTATACTTCTTCATACTTAGTCTGGTGAAAAAATAACCTAAATCAAAAGTGACGATTATTTAATAGTAGGTGCGTACTTGATTTATTAAGTATTAATAACTTAAATTATATTTTAAAACACATTATTTACAGAACTTATGCATAACTGATTCTAACGATAAGGTAGAGTAGATTTTAAACTGATTCTTTCTTAAATACGCCCATTTTTGGCAAAAAATTTGATAGTAACTAAGTAAGGAAGTATGCAAATAGCTTATATGAATCCTGAATTTTAGGGGATTTATAATTGTATGCTACTCCTTAATAGTCTCCCTCCTCTGCTCTAATGGACACCTACTCGACTAAAAGTTTTAATGTTATGAGTTCAAACACAAAAAAATGTCATGAATAGAATAGTACCTTGTATCATGTTGATAGATGATGACAGAGCGACAACTGTTTATAATGAATTAATCATCGAGGAACACGGAGCAGCTCAAGAAGTGGTGATTTATAACTCTGCCGAAGAAGCATTAACCTACCTAACCACGCCTTTTACGAAACAGAAAATGAATCCCGATTTAATTCTTTTAGATATTAATATGCCAAGGATGGATGGTTGGGAGTTTGTGGAGGCATATAGCCTGGCTAAAGAAGAAAATAGGACAAACAGGACTATAATTATGCTTTCTACTACGGCAGACAAAAGAGAATATGATATGGCGGCTATGAATGACTTTTTACATGGTATTAAGAGTAAGCCCCTTACTTTTGAGACTTTGGATGAAATCTTAGATATTCATTTTAATAAATTTTCCTCTTCTTAGTAACGACGAAAGAAGCCGTCCTAGATGACTAAGTTATTTTTTTGCCGTTACTTAGTAATTCTATAATAAATTTAGCTTTTTAGATACTGACTAGGATCAATTTGTCAGTCAGAACAATAAAAATAAAATTGACTTTACTTGTTTTAGAAACGTTGATTTAACCTTTAGTTTATGGAAATCCAAATTCAATCTCCTTGGCAACTTTTTATGACTCATTCTGAGGAGCCAATTATGATTTGTCATATCTCTACCGCTCGAGTAGAAGAGACAAATCAATATGGGTTAGATGCATTTGGTTATTCAATGAACTTTTTAAAAGAATCCAATTTCTCCGATTTCCTTGTGAGTGGTAATCCTAATGAATGGGAAGAACAGATTTTACTAAAAAAATCAGGTTTTACTGAAAAATGGGATACTAAAATCGTTTGTAAAAAAAGTGAAATTAAATCAGTTGAAATTACATTTGTTGATTTATTAGAAGTAGAAGACTTATGTTTAATTATAATAAAAGAACAAAAGTCAGAAGATCAAAAAGTTAAAGAGCTAAAAAAACAGCTATCTTTCTATGAAACCATTTTAATGCAGATGCCTACCGAATTTGCTGTATTGAATGCTAAGTGGCAGTATCTTTTTGTGAACCATAATTCCATTAAAGATCCTGAATTTAGGCAATGGATGATTGGCAAAACAGATTATGATTTTTGTAGGTATCGAGGCAAAGACTACAGTATAGCGGAGAGCCGGCACAAACAATATAATGAGTTAGCACGGACCAAAACGAAGAAGGAATGGATAGATGAACACCTTACTGCTGAAGGTACTACTAAATATGTGCTAAGAAAATTATATCCTTATTTTATTGATGGTGAATTGCAAATGAATTTTGGTTTTGGAATAGACATTACTGAACGGATTAATGCAGAAAAGGAACGAGAAAAGATTTTGAGAGATATGACTATTCAAAATGAAGAATTGAAACAATTTGCTCACATCACCTCACATGACTTAAAAGAGCCACTTCGTACTATTGCAAGTTTTACAAATATTTTGAAACGTAGATATGCTGGAAGTTTTGACGAAAAAGGGAATGAGTATATGCAATTTGTGGTAGATAGTGCCGATCGAATGAGCAACTTGTTGACTGGGCTTCGATCTTTTGTTACGGTAGATTTAGATAGAATTGAAGAAAAAATCACCGATATTGACACCAAAAAAGCTATTGAAGACGCAATAGCGAATTTGAAACTAAGGATAGAGGAAACAAATACCAACATTATTCTTCCCACTAATTGTCCTATAATTAAAGGACATCCTCAATTTTTTACCCAATTATTTCAGAATTTAATCATTAATGCCATTAAATTTTGTAAAAAAATACCCGAAATAAAGATTGAGTGGACAGAACAAACGGATTATTTTCAGTTTTCCGTTAAAGATAATGGTATTGGTATTGATGATAAATATAAAGAACGAATCTTTAAATTATTTAACCGACTAGATCGAGGAAATTATGAAGGTACAGGCGTTGGTTTAGCTATATGCAAAAAAGTGGTTCAACTACATCATGGTTCCATGTGGGTAGAATCCGATGGTCAATCCGGTAGCACCTTTTTCTTTACGGTTAAAAAAGATTATTTATAACTATTCAATATAGCGTAGATTCGACTTTACTTAATTACAATTATTTTTTAAACCCTCCATATTTTAACGTTCCTCCCGTTACCTCCTCTTTTTATTCCCCCTCATTGTTAAAGTATACCGTTCAAAGAAATTGCCCCTTTAAAATCACAAGAAGTTTTTGAATCGGTGCATTATTATTTTTTTAAAATAGCTGATTTATTTCAGGCTACTTACTCTGGGAACAAAAGGCTAACAAATCACACAAATGGATAAATACATTATTTTAGGGGGAGGAATAGCTGGCTTAGCTACTGCTATTCAATTGATAAAGGCAGGAAAAAAGGTTGAACTATTCGAAAAAAATGCAGAGAATCAAGCACAAGGCCATGCCTTTATACTAATGCCGAATGGACTTGCAGCTTTGGAGAGAATAGGAGTTAAAGAGCAGGTGCTTAAAGTGGCTCATCAAGTGAATGATTTTCAAATGCATAGTCCTGATGGAGCCTTTCAAACCCATCAAAAATTATCTGGGGCACTCGGTATTAGAAGAGGTGCTTTGGTAGAAATATTGACCAATGCCTTGCCCGTTAATTTTATAAAACATGAAAAAGCCTTTAGCCATTTTGAAAAAGACCCAAATGGGACTATTCAAAAGGCCGTTTTTATGGATGGTACTAAAAGTGAAGGAAATGTATTTATAGGTGCAGATGGTATTTGGTCAAAATCTAGAAAGACCGTATTTCCAGATTATACACTTTCACCTGTTAGAATTCGAGAAATTGTATCTGTTATAAAAGCACCAGAATTAGTTAAAGAATATGAAGGAACCTTTATTAAGGTAATCCGAAAAAGCGGAGGAATGGCAGTTGGGATGCTGCCCTGCGATGATCAACATCTAGTTTGGTTTATTCAATACGATAGCCAGCACCCTCATTTATTGGACTGCCCATTGACCGAACAAAAACAACGACTTTTTCAATTGACTAGAAATTGGTGTCATCCGATTCCTAAGCTTATTGATAAAACAGATTTTCAAAAATCTTATACTTGGCATACAACAGACATGTATCCAATTCCGAATTATCACTACAATAACCTAGTGTTGATTGGAGATGCTGCCCATGTTTTATTGACTTTGACAAGTCAGGGGGTTAGCTCCGCTTTAGAAGATGCTATCTGTTTAACTGATTTAATGAATGAATCTAGGGATACTTTTACACCAATAGTTTTTAAAAAATATGCATCCTCTAGAATGGAAAAAATGGAGGCATATTTCCATCTTGGAAGGGACCTTCGAGAACAATTTTTATTCCCTATGCAAAATATTCAAAAAATGAATGTCCCCTTAATTTATAGTGAAGTATAAAGAGTATTCGATAAGTTTATTCAAACAGTTGACGCATTGCAGGGGTGATTGGTTCTAATAATTTAACGATTAATTACTTCCCACTACACATACTTTAAGAGAAAATTAAAATACACAAAAATGTCTAATTTGCCACCATTAACGGCTAGAAATGGCATCAAAAATGGGTCTACTCATTTGTCAAAAACACCTAGTATTGCACCTTCCTTTGATCACGAAAGTATCAATTATCAGGCATTAAAAGAAAGAGCCTTTAACCTAAGATGGGCTACAGTTCCGAATGGGGTATTGCCATTAACAGCTGCTGACCCTGATTTTCCCGTGGCACCAGAAATTTCTCAAGCAATTCAAGAGTACGCAAAAGTTGGGGTGTTTTCTTATGGTCCTTCCGAGGGATTGCCTTCTTTTAAAGAAGCCGCCGCAAAAGTAGTTTGGGAACGGAAAAAAGTTTCCTGTAATGCTAATTTAATCTTACCTATCGATGGGGCTGCATCGGGAATGTTTACGGTCGCAAGAATGGCGCTTTCACCGGGAGACGAAGCAATTATTTTTGATCCAGTAGATTTTCTATTTCAGCAAGCTGTAATCACTGCGGGAGGAAAAGTGGTTCGGTTACCTTTTAATTTAAAAGATAATACTTTTAATAAAGAACAATTGAAAGCATTAGTGACGCCAAAGACAAAAATGATTTGTGTTTGCAATCCTCATAATCCATTGGGACGTGTTTTTACCGCTAAAGAATTAGAGGTTATTGGAAAAGTGGCAGTAGAAAATAAATTGTGGATTATGAATGATGAAATTTGGTCTGATATTATCTATCAAGGGACAGCATTTAATAGTATTGCCAATGTTCATCCTTGGGTGGCAGAACGGACAATTACTATACACGGTTTTTCCAAAACTTTTGGATTGGCAGGTATGAGAATAGGGTATATTGTAGCACCAAGTGAAAACGTCTATCGACAATTAGTGACGGCTTCTAGAGTGGCTAGTACTGCTGCTGGGGTAACTACTTTATCGCAGATTGCAGCAACTGTTGCTTATGAGAAATGTTGGTATTGGGTAGATGGATTTTTAACCCATTTAGAGAAAATTAGAGATTATGCTGTTGACCGATTGAATCAAATGAATGGCGTTTATTGCGCTACACCAGAAGGAACTTATGTGCTTTTTGTAAATATTAAAGCTTTTGGATTGACAGAAGAGGAAATGACCGATTATTTATTAAAAAAGGCAAAGGTGGCAGTTGTACCAGGAGCGGCTAAATGGTTTGGACCAGGGGCTATAGGACATATTCGACTTTGTTTTTCTACTTCTATGGTTGTTGTAAAGGCGGCTTTAGACCGCATTGAATTTGCTTTGGCAGAACTTAGATTACAGGATAGTAGAGATGTGTTTTGATTGGTTTAGTAACGAGCAAATAATAAGTTCGCCACCTGCCTGCCGGCATAGACAGGTTTGGAGCTAAAGATTTTGTGTCAAGACGAGGCATTTTTTGAGGATGAAGGAATGTAAGTTCCTGAACCGCAAAGCGGACGGGAGGCATCCTTTGCTATCGCTGAAAAAATAACGACATGAGCAAACACCGTTTGCAAACCGTTTACGGACGGGATGCCGTGCAAAAGATTAGCGGTGAAATGATGAAGTTATTTTTAATCCCGATAAGGTATTTTAGTAGTCGCAAATAATCGCCGCATACTATATCGACCACTACCATTAACATAGACCAGCATTAACCCCCCTATAATGGCTAAGTTTTTCATAAACAAAATCGCTTCTATCCGTTGGTCTTCAGGCGGGTCATTCCAAAAAGAATGCGCAATAAAAGTGACTGGAATCCAATATAATAATATCAAAAAAGAACCAAAACCAGAACGATAACCTAATAATAATAGTAGTCCACCTAAAACTAAGCAGATAATAGAGCTAATAATTAGAAAGTCTTGGTTCCAAGTAAAGCCATAAGAAGTCATAGCTTCCTTTGTTTCTTGGAAATAAAACATAGAATCATAAGCCTCATATAAAAAAATAATAGAAATTAAAATCCTACCTATTAAATCAATCACGTCTTTCATATAGATAATTTTTGTAGGGTAGAGTAAGCTCGACTTTAGCCATTTGAAAATACTTTCGCGATAATAAAGCTAATACACCGATTCAAAAGTTTATTTATATTCCGCTCGGCGGCTTCGCCGCCTCGCGGAAGGGGATTTTAAGGGTGAAGATTTTTGATTTTCCAACGGAAAATCAAAAATCTTCA
>CAZXYA010000029.1:0-31303 GCA_964644655.1 uncultured Saprospiraceae bacterium
GAACTTATTTTACTGATTATTAGTCGATTATGAGTTTTCTTCCAAGAACTAATTAGCGTAAAGCGTAAAAGCAGCAATATCTCCTAATTTTAATTTGACATTGGCTCCCGCTCCATACATGAAAGTTGGTTTGACTCGGCCAATCATTGGTGCGTCATCTACCATCGTGGTTACTTCTAGCATCGGATTCATAAAATAATAGGCTCTTGGTGAAAAAGAGAAACCTATCGTATTATCATATTTACCTATAGAAAAACCTAGGTAAGGGCTAATGAAAGGTTCAAATGATTCTGATTCGGATAATTGAATGAGGTTAACACCTGCTTCTATACCAATGCCATTATTACCAATTAAAGCATATTGTGCCTCTACATTAATACCATTCGATAAATCTCCTCCATCTGCCGCTTTAAAAAAGGCAATGCCTCCCTTTAGATCAATCATACTTCTAAATAATGGATTTGGATTGGCTTTATGGGATTGGTATTCATTACGCAACTTCACCACCTTTTTCCGAGCGGAATCCGTTTCCATTTCCGCTACCGTTAACTCCTCTTTAGTCATGGTTAATTCCTCCTCTATCGCAGCCTTGGCTTGTTCTGCAGCTACTAATTTTTGGTCCTTTTTTGCCAATGCTTCTTTAGTTAAAACTAAGTCTTTATTTGCTTTTTCCAATGCTTGATTTTGTGCCGCTAGATCAGAGGCTATTGTTGTTTGTTTTTCTTGTTCTAGGAACGAATCACTCAAATTTAATGCATTAATATCTAAGAAATTACCCGTTGCCGCTTCATAAGCCACCGCTAATTCTGCTAATCTATCCATGGGAAATAAGCCTGTTTCTCTTTCTGTCAAAGCATTCAACCATTCAGTACCGGTTTCTGGTTGTAGACCTATTCTATTTTTCGACCAACCAACTAAAATTAATACAGTAGCTTCGGCATTATGCCGAGGTCTATCAAATAATATCAATCCATCTTGCTGATCGGTATAAACAAATTTGCCTACTCTAGCATAGGTAGAGGTAGCTGCTATTTTCGCAAAATTATAGCCTGTTACATTTGTATTTGCACCAGCTTGAGCGGACATAATAGCGGCAACAATACCAAAAGGAATATCTTTCTTAGCTGCTTTTGCTTCAATTTTTGTACGGTATTGTTCAATAAAAGCGCTGTGTGCTTCTTTTGAAGCAAAGGCATCCGAAATTGCAAATTCTTGAGCGTAGTTTATCGTAATACTTAAGGTCCATACCAATAAGGGGAAAAAAATCTTTTTCATGGTTTGTTCTAGTTTTAGTAAGTAATGGTTAAAAGAAATAAATATCAACTAAGCAATAACTTTGCAAAAGGCAATAGGCGTCTATCTATTTTAGTACGGCATACTAAAACAGTAACCTTTATCCAATAAAATCAAATAAATAAGTTGAGATAAAGTGGTAGTAATAAGCTTCTTGTTAAATGCAGTTGTATAATGATACTTTAACCTTTAACAAAATCATTACTTAAGTTGATACGTGTGTGCGTGTAACTTAACTAGTCAATGAGGAATAAAATCAAAATGGATTGGTAAGTTGCTGAGTAGTTCGATAAAAGTAGCTTGAGCAAATGCTACAAAAATAGAATTGTTTGTTTTTTGATTGCGGTACAAAGAAATAGGAGAATCTTAATTATTGCAAAAATAAAATATATTATTTCTTATTATGTCAAGAATTTAGCAATTATAGATAGTCAGGTGAAAAAGTTATACTATGAAAATATTTAGAATATTGTATGGTTCGTCAAATCCCTGCCTGCGGCAGGCAGGTGTTGTTTAGCAACGGATTTCATCAATTATTTATCTGACGCTCTATATCTCTTCAATAGATTATTCAACACAATATTAGTTTTCGTAATCCCATATTCTGCCATCGCATCTAAAAAAGTAACCAATTCAATGATAAATGCGTCGTATCTTTGAAGAAAAAACATGGAGAATTTTGATCTTACCCCAATCGAAAGGACAAACATTAACCAAGAAGTATATAAAGCACTTGAAGGATTTATAGCAAATACAAAAGATTTACCTGTAGCTCAACCCCTAGCTATTACAGCTATTCAACAGCAGGCACAGCAATTTAATTTTGAGGAGGCAACTGACCCAATGGCTGTCATTTCAGCAGTTATAGATGGGCTGAAAAAATATGCCGTACACACACCACATCCAAAATATTTTGGTTTATTTAATCCTAGAGCAAATTATTTATCTACGATAGCAGATTACATTACAGCGGTCTTTAATCCTCAATTAGCTGCTTGGAGTCATGCCCCCTATGCCGTAGAAGTAGAACGTTTTTTAATTAGGGAATTAGGGCAAAAGTTTGGCTATTCAGCCAACTCCATTGATGGTACTTTTTGCACAGGCGGAGCCGAATCTAATTTAACTGCCATGCTTTGTGCCTTGAATGCTCATTTTCCAAATTTTGACAAGGAAGGTGTTAGAGGCATTCCTAAAAGACCCATTATTTACTGTTCTGCTGAATCTCATCATTCGATTATAAAGGCTGCAAAGGTTACAGGTTTGGGAATCAATTCGGTAGTAACTATTCCAGTTGATACGCAGTTAAAAATGGACATACAAGTATTAAAACAGCAGCTAGAGGTAGATATTCAAGCAGGACATCAACCGTTTATGGTCGTTGGTACAGCAGGCACTACAGGGGCTGGGGCGATAGATGATTTAACAGCAATGGCAAAAATCAGTCAACAGTATCAACTATGGTTTCATGTGGATGCAGCTTTTGGCGGGGCAATTGCTATTTCCCCAGCATATCAGCAATGGATAAATGGGGTAGAAAAAAGCGATTCGATTACCTTAGATATTCATAAATGGTTTTCGGTCCCAATGGGTACAAGTATCTTTTTTACAAGCCAAAAACATATTCTACATCAAACCTTTGGGGTATCCACTAAGTATATGCCAAAAAATGGTGACAAAGAAAAAATCATTGATCCTTATATTCATTCCATTCAATGGTCTAGGCGATTTAATGGTTTAAAACTCTATTTGCCTTTAGCCGTTTTTGGTTGGGCAGGTTATGAAAAAGTAATTCGGCATCAAATTGATATAGGCAATGCCTTACGGAATGGTTTGGTAAAAAGTGGTTGGACGATTCAAAACAACACTCAGTTACCTATTATATGTTTTACACATCCAGACCTAAAAGAGAAAAAGGGTAGCATCACAAAAATAGTCAATCAAGTTGTACAATCAGGTAAGGCTTGGCTATCTGTTTATCCTATTCGTGGGCAAGCTACTTTTCGGGCTTGTATTACCAATTTTGAGTCTTCTTTAGCCGATGTGGAAGAACTGATTCAGTTATTGGAGGAGTATCGAGTTAAGTATTCATCTTAGGGATTGGGATAAAATAGATTACTCAAATTTAAGGAAGTTATTTTGTATCAAATCAAGAAATAAAAATAGGATTATATCTGGATATTTGAGTGTTTTTATGACGAAGAGTTGATGCAAAAGAACGACTTAAAATGGGGAATTTGTTTTGTCCCAATCCCTTAGTAACAAACGATTAAATATCCATTGAAGCACTAATCCGTTGGGAAGTATTAACCGCAAAAAGATAGCTAGGTGCAGCGCACCGCCTACATTTGTATTATTGAAGCTGAAAACAAGCCATAAGGTGCAGCGCACCAACCACCTTTCCTTTCTTTTACAAAGGTCGTCGCTGCGCTGCACCTTAGTCTATCATTTTCAAATAGCTATCTTTTTGCGGTCAATATTGGGAAGCTATTTTGCCCAACGGATTTAAGCCTTTATCAAAGTATTTGTCCTCGCTCTTTTTCTGCCAAACTAACATCTAATTCCTTACGAACCTCAGCTACAACTACTTCTTTTTTCAATAGTTCCGCCGCTTTCTTTTTGCCTTCCAAAGACAATAATCGGCGAGGTTGTCGGTCTAAAGCTTTATCAAAAATGGTCAAAGCTGCGGCTACTTGATTATTTGCTAAAAGCCATTCACCATAAGCTTCATGTACAGGTTTTAAAATACTTGGTGGACCAAAAGAATAACTCAATTTTTCGTCTAAAGCTACTCCTTTTTCAAACCATTCTTTTGCCTGCTCAATCTTCCCATTTAAACTTGCCAAATACGCTTGTAATTCCATTTCCATGACATGTGCCATATCAATTTCTAGTTGGTTTGGTGGCTTACTAGCATAACCGCCAGCGCTACACATCGCAAAGCCAGTATCCCCGACTATATGCTGTGCTTTTTTACGTCTTTGTTCCATCTTTTTGACCACCGCAGCTACTTTTCCTACATCATTTTGATGATAAGCCACCATGCCTGCTATAAAATCATTTCCTGTCTTTTTAGATAAATTTAAATCGCTTACATCCACTTCAAGGCTTGCCAATTCACCGTCCCAAGTATTCGTCTCAACCATCTGTGCCCCTTTCATCGCCAATAAATAACCTCTTGCTTTTTTATTAGGGACTGCCTCTTTATATTTGACCATATCAGTTAAAACCTTAGCGGCTTTATCAAATTCTCCTCTTTGCAAAAAGCCATATTGCAACCAGTTAAAAGCATGGTAACTTCGTGCATCATCCTTCAAAGCTTTCCTTTCCATTCGTTTCACACTAGCATTCCAAGAAGCAATATTAGAAGTAACCACATCATCCCATCTTCCTAACGCCACATAAATATGGGAAGGCATGTGCAAAGCATGGGCTGCATCAGGCGCTACTTTAGCATAACTATCCGCAGCGGCTTTCGCTAAATGCGCATGCACAGGATCGTCATAAGAGTGAATCAAATAATGCAAAGCCCCTGGATGGTTTGGATTTTCTTTAATAATACCTTGGACAATTCTAGCACTTTTGTCATATAATTCCGCATTCCTTCCATTTCTAGAAGCCCCCAATAAAGAGATGGCATAAAAAGCGGAAATTTCATTATTGTCTGGATATTTTTGGGTCAAGCCTTCCATAAATTGATTATAAGCTATATCCCTTTCGTATTTAGTCCCTTCGCCAAATAGGATTTCTAAAGCACTAAAAAAGTCTTTTTGTAATTCGGTATCCGCTAATGCTGCTCTTTCTTCGGCTGTTGGAGCCAATTTATTTAAGGCAGCCAATGCTTTATTTTTTTCTTGCCGTTGCCAAAGGGAATGATTATAAGTCATGGCCTCCCCCCAATAGGCCATTGCAAAAGTGCTATCTAATTGTTGCGCTTCTAAAAATGCTGTCCGAGCATCCTCATATTCAAAACTATGGAGTAACAATAGTCCTTTTTCAAAGGCAGGTTCCGCAACACTATTACCACTCACATCAAAGGCAATATCTCCTAATTTGGAAGACTTTGGAGTTTCTTTTTGCCCATTTTCTTTTGCTGAATTTGCACAGGAAAAAAATAAGCAGCAACTTAAAAAGAAAAGTAGGTATAATTTAAAAGTTTGCACGATAGAGGTTTTAAATTTAAGGAAAAATCATAAATATAACTAAGATAAATAAATTACTCCGTTTTACCTCCTTGATTGACAAAAAATATTCTCTACTGTACACTTTTCGCTGAGTCACGCACTCCGCTATGCTTCGTGCGGAAAAAGGGAATTTTGGGGTGAGCAATTTTTAGCCGCCGAAGGCGGCGTTTTTAAAAAGTGTACGGTAGAGAAAAAATAAAGGGGCTAAAGCTATTCTGTGGATAATTTCAAAAACTAAATTCAAACAGCTTATTAGTTTTTAAAAATATCAGCAAATATTTCTTTATGTTTACCTTCCCAATATTTTAATGATTCTGTGACAAATTCGGTGGTTATTAGAGGCTCGCTTCAAGCGCCCCTCTAATTTTACCAAACAAGGACCCGCTTTAATAATCTAAAATCTAATTCCATGAGTTTTAACATAGCCATGCTACTAAAGCGATTAAAGTCTACTGCAAAGAACGTATAGCGGCTTTTAAATACCCTCGAATTGTAGAGATTTTGGATACAGAATTGCCTAAGAGTGCTACAGGGAAAATTATGAAGCGCTTGTTGAAGAGGTAAAGGTGGAAAGCTTTTCTTTTTGGGTATTTTGAACTGCTACTTATTAAAAGGAATTATATCATGTATAAATTAATATTTTTAGCATTAAAAAGAAAATGATTGATAAAATAATTATCTTGTGCAACTTATGAAACAATTGAAGAAATATAAGGCTTTATCTCTTTTCTCTGGATCAATGGGTCTGGATTTGGGGCTTGAATCTACTAATAGATTTGAATTATTAGCGTGCCTAGAATTCAATAAAGCTGCTTGTGAAACTATAAGGGTAAACCAAAAGGAAGGTAATCTGAGTAATACAATTAAAGTATATGAAGGGGACATCAATAATTTTGATCCCCAATTAATCATGAAGGAGTGTGGATTAAAACCTGGTGAACTAGACATTCTGGTTGGTGGACCGCCTTGCCAAGCTTTTAGTACTGCGGGAAAACGACAATCTGTACAAGATCCAAGAGGAACATTACTGTGGCAATATCTAAAGTTTGTTGAAGTTTTTAAGCCTAAAGTATTTTTGATGGAAAATGTTAGAGGTCTTATTTCTGCCTCTTTAAAACATCGCCCACTAAAAGATCGTCCCGAAAAGGGAGGAGTTCCTTTCACGGAAGAAGAACAAAAAGGATCAGTTGTAAAATTATTTGCTAAAGATTTAGGTGAAATTAACAATGGGATTTATAATCTTGACATATTTGAAGTTAATTCTGTTAATTATGGAGCACCTCAAATTAGAGAAAGAGTTCTTTTTATAGGTAATAGATTTGGTCATCAGATAGAATTTCCTCAGCCTACACATGGAAGACCAAAAAATGCTAAAGAATCAATTCAAGGCTCATTGTTTAACTATCCAGAAATAAAGCCTTGGAAAACTCTTAAAGACGCAATTGGTGATCTTAATGAAGAAAATCCAGAATTACTTAATTTCAGCCCAAGAAAATTAAGTATCTTAAAATTAGTCCCTGAGGGATCTAATTGGCGAAGTCTACCTGAAGCAGTTCAAAAAGAATCAATGGGAAAGGCTTATCATGCCAAAGGAGGTCGTTCAGGTTGGTGGAGAAGGTTGACTTTTGAATTGCCATCTCCAACTATTGTTACAATGCCTAATCATTCGAGTACAAGTTTATGTCACCCAACTGAGACAAGAGTATTATCAGTTAAGGAGTATGCTCGAATTCAAGAATTTCCAGATAACTGGATTTTTTCAGGAAAAACAAATGCAAAATATAAACAAATAGGAAATGCAGTTCCACTCAGATTAGGAAAAGTTGCAGGAAAACTTATAGCCGAATTTCTTGATACTAATCCTAAACAGAAAAAAATAAAACCTTCAAAGGATGGTTTTAGATTGATTTACATTCAATCTCATGTTAGAACTAGGAAATGGTACAATAAGGGGAAAGCTGTTATTTGGAATAAATCTGATGAGACACAAAGGTATTCAAAACCCAAAACAAAAATAAAAGAACGACAAATATAATGGCTAAAAGAAATCCAGACTTACCTAAACCTAAAGCTCTCATTTTTAACAAAAAAGATATTTTTAACCGAATTGCTCAATTAGATAAAGACAAATCTGCTACCAAAAGAATATTAAAACTAGAAACTGGGTTTAGAGATAAAATAACTGCTCACTTAGCAGCTCTACCTACTAAAAGTTCTAAATTAAAGAAATTTAATACTAGTCCGTATGTCTTGTTGATTCATTCATTTAAGAATAAATATACAAAATTGTCTGAAATAGAAGGCGATATTCTACCTGCAAAAGAATTTTCATCAATGGAAACTTCAGCGGGAAGAATGATTGAAGAAATAGCCCTTCCTGTCTATGGGTGGAAAACGGTTCCTAGTGCTATGCATACAGCTAATTCTGCTTTAGATGGGTTACTCAAAACAGGAAAAACTATAAAATTAGTTACTTTAAAGAGTGGTCCAAGATGCCTTAATGATGAAATGAGTGAAAATTTTGCAGATTCCATTCTTAATAATGCAGAAAATTGGGCAAAAACTAGTTCAGTTAATCACATTGAATTTACCTATGGAGTTCTATATGGTACTAAAAAACAATCGAATAAGAAAGATTGGCATATACTTCGAAATATAACTGATAAATTACCTGCTAAAAATTTTATTACTCTTCCAAAAGGAGTTTGGAACTGTTCTTTTAAATTGAAAGAAATTAAAATAGATGTCAATATTAAGATTGGAGATGATTGGTGGAGTTATTTAGGGAATAAAAATACTCTATTAGAAATTGCAATCGCACTTATAAGAGCTACTGTTAATCCTTCATCAATTTCTACGAAAAAACATCTATACACAATCGCAGATTTAGATACAATTTGTTCAATTGATAATCTTGATTCAAAATATAATATCGCACTTCTTCAAAGAAGTCAATTAGAATGGCTACTCCTCTTTCTTTATCATTTCTGTGATTCAATAGAAGAGTAAGTAAAAAATCTTTTCAATTTATTGGATAAGAAAATTGAAAGTACAACTCATTGGAGTTGGTATTAAAAAGTCATGAAAATAAAAAAAATTAATCCTCTTCCTTTAACGTTTCCAATCCTCTTCCCTATCGGATTAATATTCCTCCTTTTCGTTTTTTTTCAATGGCATGTTATCGATAAAAATAAAACCGCTTTAAATATCAATAACAAACAAAAAGGAGCACATATTTTTGGACGTCTAGACTCCACGAACTTAAAACCATTTCATCAAAGTAATATTGAGTGGATTACACTAGTACCATTTGCAGGTCAAAAAGATATTGATAGCCCAGAGATAAGCTATGTACGTGGAGATAGTTTGGCAATGGTTCGAAGAGATGCTAGATGGAAAAACCATATAGAAGCAGCACACGCTGCTGGTTTTAAAGTTTTTCTAAAGCCTCATATTTGGTTAAGGGCTCCTTCCAATGGAAAATGGCGTTCTGATATTTTTCCTACGAATGAAGCCAATTGGAAATTATGGCAAGAAGATTATCGTAAATTTATTTTGCATTATGCCAAAATAGCTCAGCAAAATAAGGTCGAAATGTTCTGTATCGGCACAGAACTCTCCCGTTTGACTGTTGAGAAATCTGATTTTTGGAAAGATTTCATTCAAGAAGTGAAAGGTATTTATACTGGAAAAATAACTTACGCTGCCAATTGGTACAATGAATATGAAAAAATAACTTTTTGGAAGGAATTAGATTACATCGGTATTCAAGCCTACTTTCCTTTGGTAAATAATGAATATCCAAATGTCCAGCAAATTTCAAAAGGTTGGAAAAAACATTTCCCAACTATGAAAGCCATTCATAAAAAGTATAATCGACAAATACTTTTTACGGAGATGGGGTATAAAAGTACTTCAGATAGTGCTATCGAGCCTTGGCAATGGATTGATTATATGGCTACTACAAACAGCCCCGTTTCAATGGACACCCAAGCCAATTGTTACGAAGCATTTTTTAATACTGTTTGGCATAAAAAATGGTTTGCAGGTGTTCATATTTGGCAATTGAGAAGCGATTTTGTAGAAGGCCGTGGAAAAAGTCATTTAGATTTTACTCCGCAAGGCAAACCCGCAGCAAGGGTTATTGCAAAAGGTTTTGAACAATAATAATTGTTAAAAAGATCATGCTTCTATTTCCTGATTTTAGGATTTTTTACGTAGACGAACTAGGAGGATGACAAACGGGTCTCAACGGATTTAACGGATTAGAACTGATTTTTATAAAATTTATACATCCGTTCTATCTAATCCGTTAAATCTTGTCCTAATCCGTCTACAATCCGCCTAGTACTTTATCAACATTGAAATATCTAGTTGAATTTGTCGGTTATTCCTTTAATGTCAATCAGGTCATCTAGAAACACAGGAACTGAGGTTCCCGCATACTATTGAAATACGTTCTAAAAAAGACAAATTTACTACTCAATAAGCACCGTCTATAAGAACAGAAGGATAGAACCAACAAGATTATGTACTTTTGAAAGAAACACAAAACATGCGAATTACTACTATTTTATATTTACTCCTTGCTAGTTTAACTTGGTTCCTTTCTTGCCAAGAAGCGACTACCTCCAAAACTAGAGCAGATTCAACGGCTAATAGTCAAACGAAAGCTAAACCTTTGACTATCTCAAAAGCTCGCTTAAAAGATAAAGTATTAGGCATGTTAGTAGGTTCTGCAATTGGCGATGCAATGGGCGCACCTACGGAAATGTGGCCACGGAGCAATATTCAAACAGAATATGGCTTTGTAGAAAAACTCGATGAAATGATTCGGACACCATCCCCAGAAGGGACTTGGCAAATGAATTTACCCGCAGGTGGCACGACAGATGATACTCGTTGGAAAGCCTTATTAACCGATTTTATCATTGGAGAAGGGAGTAATTTTTATCAGGCAAAAGGAAGTAATCCTTATCATTTTGCAGAATTTATTGTCCAAACCTATGAAGCAAAAATTAACGCTTTAAAAGCTGTGGATAGTTTTTCCCCAACCCCTTATGAGGAAGCTTTAATGAAAATGTCTTGGTTACAAGAATGGGCAGTTGTGGCTAAACCTTTTAGTGAAAAAGATTTGGAAGGTTATACTTA
Organism: uncultured Saprospiraceae bacterium; assembly: GCA_964644655.1. Lineage (GTDB taxonomy): Bacteria > Bacteroidota > Bacteroidia > Chitinophagales > Saprospiraceae > JAFMDF01. The sequence goes on from CAZXYA010000029.1 coordinate 10,626, forward strand.
TGCTTTAAATCATTTTTATGGCGGGGAACCAACCTGTGCAGGCATGTTATATGCGCCTATGATTGGATTAGTACATCCGAATGAAACAGTCGATGCCTATCAATCTGCTTATCGTTTGGGTATTTTTGACCTTGGTTATGCTAGAGATATTACGGGGTTAACGGCTGCTATGACAGCCGCTGCCATGTCTCCCGATGCTAGTCCTAAAAGCATTTTGTCGGTTTTGAGAGACATTGACCCGAATGGCTATTTTAATAGTCGATTAGTTGGTCGGTCTTCCCATCGTTTTTATAAAGATGCTTTGTATAGTGTAACTGCCGCCAAAAAAATGACAAAGGAAGATATTGAACTCACAGATATAACATTGCCCTATCAAGGTAAAGACACCTTATATTTTGCCCAACTACAACAATTATTCGATGACCTAGATGACAAAAATGAAGATATGGCTTTTCATCCTGGCGAAATTCATCAAATCAATTTAACGGCTTTATTATTTACCGATTTTGATTTCCAAAAATCTTTAGAATTTGTGGTCAATTATGGTCGAGATAATGATACTGTAGCAGCAATTACTGGGGCTATTTTAGGGGCTTTACATGGGTATGCTAAATTGCCAAAAGAATCTGTGGAGATAGTTTTATCCGTTAATAAAAATCAGTTAGGTATTGATTTGGAAGCAATGGCAGAACGGTTAGTCGAATTTATGATTGAGAAGGGAAAGGTGGAGATTGAACCAATTATCTAAAAAGGGTAATGAGGGGACAAGAAAATGAGGTAATGAGATACATAAACCCCATACCGTTCATAAGTTTCCTACCTCATTACCTTCAAATAGGTGATTTCTTTACAAGAACAATTGTTTAACTCGGTGAATGTAAGGCGACTTTATTTCCTTCTGTATCCATAAAAAATGCGAAATAGCCAATCTCCTCAGAGATTTGTGTTTTAGGAAGAACCACTTCTCCGCCTGCATCAGCAACTCTTTCCAAAATACCATTTAAATCTGTTCCTCCATTTAAATAAGGAATCGTTCCTGTAGCGGACGGTGTGTACCCTTCGCCTTGAACAATAGCTCCTCCTACTCCACCATCTTCAGCGGGTAAAAAAGCCATTTGGGTATCCATAATATCCTGTACGGTTAATTCTGCCTTAAAAATAGAACTGTAAAATGTTTTTGCTCTACTAAAATTGGTTGCAGGAATCTCAAACCAGTTAATTGCATTAGCCATAATAATAAGTCTTTTGGTGATTAAATAATAGAGGTTTAGAGGTAAAAGATTTAAGAATATAGAAGTTTGAAGGGATGTCTCCTTTATATTTATATTTCTTTATATCTATCTACCTTTCTTCTACAAAGGTAAATAGAAAACATTTTGTATTTTAAATAAAAATAAATCAAAACGTTTGTTTTTAAATAGATTTTTTTCGTACCTTTATGTTGATAATGAACAAGTTGTGAACACCAAAAAGTAAATGGCTATGACTAAAAAAGGGAATCTTTTTTACTTAATTCAAGCTTTAACAAAATCAGAAAAACGTTATTTTAAAATATTTTGTTTTAGTGAAAAGCGCAATAAAAATTACTTACAGCTTTTTGAAGCTTACGAGCAAATGGATGTTTTAGCCGAAGCTTTCATTAAAAAGAAGTTTGCACATATCAAACAATTACACGTTACCAAAAATTATTTGACGAATCTGATTTTAGCCAGTTTGAGAAGTTATCATGCTAAAATTTCTAAAGATGCGGAGTTAAAAGACACCCTTAGAAACATAGAAATTCTATTTAAAAAAGAATTATTAGATTCCTGTTTTTATGAAATTCAAAAGGCAGAAAAATTAGCTAGGGATTATGATTTAATGGCGGGTTTGGTAGAAGTATTAAGTTGGAAAAGGAAGTGGCAATTAACTCGTTTTGGTTTACAAAGAGATAATCTAGCAGACATCATTCAATCCGAAAAAGAGACCTTGCAAAAATTGAATCGACTTAATGAATATTGGTCCTTAATGAGTCAAATTTTTAATTTTTCAGGGGATACAAATGGTCAATTTTTACAAGCAGCAGCCATCCAATCTAAAAACGAACATAGCAGTTTACCTGCCAAAGTCTTATACCATCATCTACTCTATTCTTATTACACCATTAATGGTCAGCCTAAAAAAGGTCGAGACTATATCGTTGAATTGATTGATTTCCTAGAGCAACATCCCGATCAAATCAAGAATGACCCAAGTTCTTATATAACGGCACTCAATAATCTAATAGGCTTTTATTTACATCAAAAAGATTATGAATCAGTCTATCCATTATTGCAAAAAGTAAAACAAGTCCCAGATAAATATCAATTGAGTACTGCCAATTTTAATATCAAATCGCAATTGCGATCTTATAATATAGAGTTAGAAATTTATCGAGATTTAAAAAAATGGCAGAAAGGCATTGCTCTCATTGAAGAGATAGAATTATTTGTAAATCGACATCAAAAAATCATTTCGGATTTATATTTATTATTGCTTTGGTATCAATTTGCCTATATTTACTTTATGGCAGGGAATTTTAATTCTGCCTTAAAATGGGTGAATGAAATCATTAATCGAAAATTTAAAGTAGAGCGAAAAGATTTAGAAAGTTATGCTCGTTTGTTAAACCTAATGATTCATTTTGAATTAGGAAATGTAATGGTCTTAAAATATTCTGTAGAAAACACACGTCGATGGCTACGCAAACAGCAAAGCATACAAGCTTTTGAACGAGTCTTACTACGTTTTTTCGCTAAAATTAGTACGGCTGCTAGAGGAGATTATTCGATACATTTTGAACAGTTGCAAACTACTCTATTTAACCCCGATAAAACATTGGTAGATGCCAATATTTTAGATTATTTAGATTTTGAGCAATGGATTAATTCACACCTGAAAAGACATTACGCTTTTGTTTCTTAATTGCTTTTAGTAAATTTAGGTCGTTATAAATTACTTTTATAAAAACTACCTTAACCATGTCTAACGAAGAAGCCTATTTAAAAGTCCAAAAGAAAGTTAAAGCAAAAAAAGGCTTTTATCTCCATTTTGGCATCTATGTCATCATCATTATTTTTCTGGCAACCATGAATTGGTTAACTGCTGGAGATAAACGATATATAGACTGGTGGGTCGCTTTCCCTGCTGTTTCTTGGGGCACCGCTGTAGCCATTCATGCCTTGGGCGTCTTTCTTTTTTCTGGAGATGGTTTCTTAGGAGAAGAATGGGAACAAAAAAAGATTGAAGAAGAACTGGAAAAAAGAGGCTATTCAAGCAGTCATAAAACATTGCCTGCTAATGATGAAATAGATATAAACGAACATTTAGAATTAAAAGAAGTCGAAAAACGAACCAATTATAATGAACAAGACTTAGTCTAAAACCTATCTTAAAAAAGACACCAATTTCGTAAAAACAGTTTTAATCCAAAGAAGTATAATAATTGCTATTATGTTACAAAACATAATTTGTTATAAAAAAAAGGTTATTATTTGAAATTATTTATTACATTAGCGTGACATATAAATTTTAACAAACAAAACAAAACGAAAGATGGAGTCAATTCTTCCTTTAATTATTAATGCTGTTCTAGGTGGCGGTGGCGGTTTTCTTGGTAATATGATTAAGAAAAACGGCATGAGCCTTATTGCTAATCTACTGTCTGGTGCAGTTGGTGGTAGCGTTTTACCTCAATTAGCTGGCATGGCTGGTATGTTAGGTGGTGCTGCTGAAGCTGGTGGTGGTATGGATATTGCAAGCATGGCTACTGCTCTTGTTGGTGGTGGCGCAGGTTCACTTATTGGCGGTCTATTAGGTGGTAAAGGTGGTGACGCTAGTTAATTGCAGTAACTTTGTAAACAGTTGGCAATCTAAACTGCCAACTGTTTACTATTTTTTTTATTGCTTATAAATCTTTCCACCCTTCATCACAAATTTTACTTTTCTAAGCGTCTTTATATCTTCTACTGGATTTCCTTCGACACAAATTAAATCAGCCATTCCTCCCTTTTTCACCACACCAAAATTGTTTAAACCTAATAGGTTGGCATTGCCAGCAGTAACTGATTTTAACACCGCCAATTCAGACATGCCATATTCCACCATTAATTCCAATTCCGCTACATTTTCACCATGCGTAAAAACGCCTACATCTCCTCCCGCTACAATGGGTACACCTGCTTCTAAAGCCATTTTTACGCTTTTTCTTTTATTTTGAATTCTAGTGGGTTCTTCTTCATCTATCCCTTTTTTCCAACCTCTATATTGAGAGATAGCCTCTCCTGCGGCAATGGTTGGACATAAAGCTACTCCTTTCGTAGCCATTAATTCAAAAACTTCTTTCGTGCCACCGTCTCCATGTTCAATCGTTTGGACCCCTGCTAAAGTAGCTCTTTTCATGCCTTCTGCCGTTGCTGCGTGTGCGACAACTGGTCTGCCACTACTATTGGCTACTTTGACCATCAATTCCAGTTCATCTTGGGTAAAGGTCGGCATTGCTTGACCATAAGGCCCCCAACGATAATCGGCATAAACTTTTATCACATCGGCACCTTTTCCAATTTGATCTCTCACCACCTTGATTAAATTATCGTGGCCATCAGCCACTTCTGCGCCTAGTGGGACTTTAACATGTGGGGCAAATCCTTTTGGACCATAACTTCCTGTAGCAACGATTGCCTTACCTGCTACGATCATTCGAGGCCCTGGGATAATGCCTTTTTCGATGGACTTTTTAATACCCACATCCGCATATTCTGCTCCTTCAGAGCCTAAATCTCGAATGGTTGTAAATCCTGCCATTAGGGTATTTTTGGCATGTACCGTTGCTCTAACCACTCTTTCCGTCAAGGACTCTACTAAAACTTGGTCATTCCAACCCGTTTCATTGTAAGGATGCAATAGAATATGGGAATGCCCTTCTATCATGCCTGGCATTAAGGTTGTTCCTTCTAAGTCTATAATCTTCGCATTTTTTGGAATCAAAATCGTATTTGCTGCACCTGCTGAAGTGATTCGCTCTCCTTCCACAATCACTATCCAATTTGATTGCAACTGTTCCCCATCAAAAACTTGGTCTGCTTTTAAGACAGTTACTTGGCCAAATACATGAATCCCTAAAAAAAGTAAGGCAGTAATAATAAATAAGCGTTGTCCGATCATTTTAAATGCTTTATAAAACACCGAGTGTAAATTAAATCCTGCTAATGTACTTATTTCTTGTAACTTGTAATAGATATATCTTTGAGTCATCAATAAATCTTTGGCTATCGCTAGAAATAAATATCAAGTATAAGGCTTCTAAGAAGTTTATATCTTTTTTAAAAACACAAAAAATGAATCACCCGACCAACACCAACAAGATCTACTGGAACATACTCCTCCTTTTAGCGGCGCTCAAAATGGGCATCCATTTATTTACGAATACCATTACTGCCTATGGTTTGCATCGGGATGAATATCTCTACATTTCGGAAAGCGATCACCTTGCTTGGGGCTATATGGAAGTTCCTCCGATGATTGCTATTATTGGTAAAATAGCTAAATTATTATTTGGCAACACCGAATTTGCGGTGCGTTTTTTTCCTGCCTTGATTGGCGCTATTTCGATCATTTTGATAGGCATGATGGTGCGAGATTTAGGAGGGAAGAAATATGCGCAATTGATTGGAGGTTTTGGTTTTTTAATTTCGCCTGTTTTTTTAGGTAATAATAATCTGTTTCAGCCTGTTAGTTTCAATCAGTTTATGTGGTTGCTGTCCGCTTTTATGATGGTGCGGATAATACGAAAATTAGATTTACTAAATTTTAAAAATTTAGCAAATCTTCCTATTAAAAACTGGTATTGGTTAGGTATCATAGCAGGTTTAGGCTTTCTTACCAAATATTCGATTGCCTTCTTTTTTGCCGCTATGATCGGTGGCCTCTTATTAACCCCGCATCGCAAAATATTCTTAACCAAATACCCTTATATTAGCTTAGGCATTGCATTATTCATCGCCTTGCCCAATTTATGGTGGCAATTAGCACATGATTTTCCTATTATCCGTCATATGGAAGAATTGGCTACTACCCAATTGGTAAATGTGAGTCCTGCAAGTTTTTTAACGCCACAGTTTTTAAGTCATTTTGGGGCAAGTATTTTATGGATATCAGGATTGATTTTTGTTTTCATTAATGAAAAAGTAAAACCCTACCGCTTTCTTGGTTGGACCTATATATTGGTCATTTTCATTTTATTAATGGCGAGCGGAAAAGGGTATTATGCTTTTGGGGCTTATGCAATGTTGTTTGCTTTGAGTGGAGTGGCTTGGGAACATTGGTTTGGTCAAAAATCTTTGCTATTAATTCCAATCATTACTTTATTAAATTTACCAGCCATACCATTAGCTTTACCCATTTTACCTATTGAAAAAATGGAAGCTTACAGTTTATATATTAGAGATGATGTTGGCTTGGCAAGTTTTTTTCGTTGGGAAGATGGCATAGTCCGAAATTTAAGACAAGATTATGCCGATATGCATGGTTGGGAAGAAATTCCTCGAAAGGCAGCTAAATTGTATCATAGTTTAACTCCAGAACAACAACGTACTTGTCTCCTATATGCAGGGCATTATGGACAAGCAGGCGTAATGAATTTCTATCGAGAAAAATATAATTTGCCCGAAACTTATAGTTTTAATGCCAGTTTTGTGGCTTGGGTGCCTGATAATTTAGAAATTACTTGCCAAATTGATATCGATGATAACCGACAAGGGGAATCGGAGTCTTTCTTTTCTACCGTTTTGGTAGATAGTATTGAGAATAAATATGCTCGTGATCCTGGGTATATTTATTTTAAAACGAAGCCTCGGACTAATTTGACCCCGCTGTGGAAAAACTTAGTGAAAACACAACGGGCAGCGGCAGGGTATTAGGTTTTGTAGTTCCAAATGTTGCTTGGTGTAATATAATGATTGTCACCAAGCAGAGCTTGGCATTACGGGAATATTGCCCCTTAACACCACTTTAACGCCCATAATAATTTCAATAAATCCTAGTTATTTAAGTACATTCTTTCAAAAAGTAATCTGCATTATTTAACTTCTAAATTTATTGAAAGATGAACACCTTTTTAAACCAATGGCAATGTACCCAAGTTGCCCTCATTAGCCTTTTGTCCATTACCTTTCTTTTATCGTTCCCAAATTTCGGGAATAGTCAATGTTTTCTAAATACGAGTACCAACCAATATGAAACGGCTACTGGGGAGCCTTGTGTCAATACCATTATCACGGCTGTTCCTTTTGTAAGAATTGCGCCTGATGCTCGTTCAGCAGGGATGGGCGATGCGGGCTTGGCGACCCCAGCAGATGCCAATGCTTTGCATTTTAATGATTCCAAATTAGCTTTTGCTGAAAACGCTACTGGCTTTAGTTTTACTTACACCCCATGGTTACAAGCATTGAATGTAAATAATGTATATTTAATTCATGCCGCTGGGTATCATCAATTAGATGGCTTGAGTACGGTTGGGCTTAGTCTGCGGTATTTTTCTTTAGGTGAAATCGCTTTTACAAATGCTAATGGGATGTCTTTAGGAATTGGCAGACCGAGTGAATTGGAAATAAAAACGGCTTTTGTTAGAAATTTTAGCCCCTATTTATCAGGTGGTTTTGGTTTCAAATATATCCACTCAAATTTAGCCGCAGGTCAGGTCGTAGGTGGTCAACCTATTTTTGCTGGAGAATCCCTTGCCTTTGATTTATCAATGACTTATCACACTCCTAAATTAACCGTAGGATTAGCCATCACAAATCTTGGACAGAAAATTACTTATACCAATTCGGTTAACAAAGATTTTATTCCTGCTAATTTGGGGATTGGTGTAGCTTGGAACAAACAACTCGATGAAAATAGTAAACTAACTTTAACTACTGATTTTAATAAATTATTGGTGCCTACTCCTGACCCCGCTGGCACAGACGATAATAATGATGGGGTACCTGATTATAAACAAATAAGTACGTTAGAAGGTATTTTTACTTCTTTTGGGGATGCGCATGGAGGCTTTTCAGAAGAGCTTAGAGAATTAATGTTTTCCTTCGGAGCGGAACTTAAATTCAGAAATTTCCTTGCCTTTAGAACAGGTTATTTTACAGAGCATTCAACAAAAGGCAACCGGAAATATTTAACAACAGGATTGGGCTATACCTATAAATTTATCACCGTTAATGGTTCTTATTTAATTCCTTCAACAAGTCAAAAGAACCCATTGGATAATACAATAAGAGTAAGTTTATTACTTAATTTTGGTGACTTGTCTTTAAAAGAAAATATTAGGAAAAGGAGAGAAAATACATAGGTAAAAAAATTCATAAGGAGTAAAATCCGTGAGCTATTTGTTCATTTACAAAGGAGTTATCCATAAAAAGAGGATCGCTCTTTGAATCTTGATTTCATTGGACATCCCCGCCTATTAGCAGCAGGGACCCCAATGAAATCAAGAAAGGTTTTTTAGAGAGGGAGCAAATATTCATTTTCGCTTAAGCGACTATTTTTTCTTTTGACCATAAAAGCCCTCCCCAAATTCCTAATGCGGCAACCAATATAGCACTAGACCAAACCATATTATTAACCAATCCTCCTAGAATGGCCTGTAAATAAATTATTAATGCTAATATATTGACGACCATGATAATCAATAAAAGTGCCTTCCGACCATAGGACGCCTGCGCCTTTCGAGCAGTTAATAAGGCTATGCCTAGTCCTGTTAATATAGTGCCATAAGAACGAGCTATGGTCATGCCCATATTACCTAAGCGGTCTCCTTCTGTCATATAAAATTCAAGTAATTTATCTGGAGCTAATAATAAAGGGATCCCAAAAATTAGACAAGTAATACCATTAATGAGAAATAAGTTTTTTATGGTCATAATATTAAAATAAAATTTTCAAAAAAACAGGATGAATTTCATCCTGCTTCTTTATAAAGGGTTAAAACAGACTTAAAATTAAATGCACTACTCTCCACTATTAGCTCCTATTATAGGTTTTGGGGGTACTAATTGATATCCGCCCTGCAAATAAGCTCCTAATACATCCGTTTCCCCCCATTCGTTAACCAATTTCCCATGGTCATCAAATTCAAAAATGCTCATTCCTTTAACGTTGGATGGATAAACTGCTCCAGGTGGAGTAGCAATAATGGTGAATTCATGCAATACTTTATTTTTTTCGAGGAAGGTCGTCTTATAAGGAATGGATAACAGATCTGGATAAAGCTTTCGTGTTGCTTCTATATTTGCCTTCCATGCTGTTAAGTCTTCTAACTTTACGCCATTCATATTGCGTGTAAAATTAGCGGCCACTACTTCCGAGGTGGAGGATAAATCTCCAGTAGTGATTATGGTATGAAATTGTTTAATGGTTGCAATTTTTGCCTTTTGATCGGCTGTGTATTTTATGGACGGTGGTTTCAATTCAAACCCACCTTGTGTTAAACCACCGATTAAATCAAATTCTGCTCGCAATTGATGGATTTTATCATCCTTAATAGTAAAGTTCTGAATGGCTTGTATACTAAATGGTCGATTGGAAATACCGCTATTGCCGCTAAAATTGGCTATGGTTGCAATGCCATTTTCATGAGAGAAATAATCCAGAATTTTCACCCGAAGGCCAGGATTTTCCAAATGATTTTTAGCAAGCAATAATTTATTGGCAACAATTCCTTTTTGGATATCTCCTGCCGCAATTCGGGTAAAATCTGGTGTAAGTAAGTGATCTAATAAAGCAGTATTTTGTGTAGAATGTGCGGCTGTAAACTGGTCAACTAATTGCTTTTTGATGGCAACTGGTGATTTAGAGGGTACCAAAGTATAACCACCTTTCAAAAATGCACCTAGTTGGTCAAACTGACCCCTAATTTCATTTATTTTTCCTTTTTTGTTGATACCAATAAATTGAACCCCTTCCAAAGAAAATGGAATATCTGCTAATTTATTATAACCAGATAATGTCCAGAATAAAGTCACTCCATTTTTTGAACAGATTTGGTCATTGATCACCATTTTTAAACCATCATTTTCTTCATGATCTTTTTTCATCCATGCAAGAATTGCTTGCTTTCCTTCTATAATATTTTGATTGGTTGCAAAGCGAATATCAGAAGCATATACTTTTTCTAAAGCTACCATGTCTTGTTGATTAAAAGCAATCACTTCTTGTTGTATGATTTTTTGATAAGTTTTGCACATTTTTTTCTGTGCGCTAAGGATAGTTGTAAAAAAAATTACCCATAGGGTGAATAGGATGTGTTTTCTCATAATTTTGTTATTTTAAAACAGTTAAAAAGGTACTCCACAAGCATTGCGAAGCCCTATTTTAACTAAAATTTTGAGTCATTCGACTCAATGGTATTGACAATTTAAAGTTGGGGAGAATCTAAGATTTATAATAGTAATTTGGTTGCAATATTTAGTAATTTGGTTGCATAGTTACTGCAATTTAATTAATAAATGTTTAGGTTTACTCTACTTCACTAGGAAGATAACCAAAATGGATTTTAAAAATTTTAGTAAAATGATTAGGATCACTAAACCCAACTTCATAGACAATTTCTGAAATGCGTTTATCCGTGGTCATCAACAAAGTTTTAGCTGCATCTAATCGGTATTTTTTAATTAAGTTTGATGGAGCGTCGCCTGTTATTTCATGAATTTTTCTATAAACTTGGGTGCGACTCATACACAAATGTTCACATAATTCAGGCAACCTAAAGGCCTCCTCTTGATAGTTCGCCGCAATTATTTTATTAACTTTTTGAATAAACAAATGATTGAGTTTTTCTTTTCTTTTGGACATAATTGAGGTATTACCATATCAAAGTATGCTGTTCATAACGATTTTTAGTTTAAATAAAATTTCGTGTTTTATATAGAAAATAGCATGAAGAAAGGAAATACCAAATTTGGAATAGTATAAAGGTACATACTTTAATTGCTAACACACAAAGACATTAAATATAAATTGCTTTTCAAAAAGTGAAAATTTAATAATATAACTTTATGATTATCAATAATTTAATTTATATTTAATGGTCTATTTGACTTAAAAATAGTAATATATTTACTTGATAAAATACCCATGCTCCAATCTAAACTCATCCAGTTATTACGTACGTTATCCTCATCTGAAATGAAAAAGCTGGGGCAATTTTTACAATCCCCTTACCATAATCAAAATAAAAAAGTCATTTTCTTGTATGACTTATTAAAAAGATACCACGAAAAAAACTACCAGAGCAACCGTATCCAAAAAGAAACTTTTTTTCATAAGATTTTTCCGCAAGGCACTAAGTATCAGGATAATAATATGCGAGGCTTGATGGCAGCCTTACATCGTTGTGTAGAAGATTTTTTGATGTTGGAAGCATTACAAAGCGAGCAACAAATGCAGCAATCCCTCAAAAAGAAGGTTTATAATCAAAAAAAATTGTATCACCGATACGAAAAACTAAGCCTAAAAACAATAGCCCAAAAAAAGGAGCAGACATCCTTAGAACTATTCGATACCTATCAAGCCTTCAAGTTACACTACGACTATTACTTTCATGCTCAAACAAATAAATTTCGCAAGGGAGCACCCATTTTAGAGGCTTGTATGACTCAATTAGATCTTTTCTATTTGCAAGGCAAACTCCAGCTTAGTTTGGAGATGAGAAACCGAGAGCAAATATTTAAAGAAAAATATGATATTTTTTTATGGGCAGTTATCAACGAAAAGCTATCCAAAAATAAATTGTTATATCAACCAACCTTTAGATTATATCAAGATTGCATTCAACTAATCAATTGTTTTGACGATCACCTCTTTCAACAAACGGTTGAATATTTAGAAGAATATATTGAACAAATAGGGCAATGGGAAAAGAAAGCATTCATTGCTTTATTTTTTAATTTTGTCAATAGACAAATTAGACAAGGAAACTTCAAAAATTACTCCTTAAAACATCGAATTGCTAAATTTGGTTTAAAACATCATGCTTTTATTATCAATGGCTTAATACCAAGTTCATTATTCCTCTCTACCATTACAACTGCGCTCAATTTAAAAGAATTCAATTGGGCAAGCGATTTTTTGACAAAGTATCAACAAAATCTGGCCTTAACTAATCGGTCAAATATTATAGAAATAGGTAAAATCTGTATAAATCTTCAAAAAGGCGTTTATTTTAGAGATAATGCCTTGTTAGACAAAGCATTATCTCTATTTAGAAAAATTAAAGAACCACACCTCCTTTATGACCGATTTTTACGCATAGTACGTCTCCGTCTTTACTATGAATACTACCTGCAAGATGATAAAAACTTACATTTCTTCTTGGATGCAGTTAATGCCTTTCAGAAGTACTTAGGTAGGGTTCAAAGTTATTCGGATGCCCAAAAAAGACCTTACCAAAATTTTAATTTGGTGGTTAAAAAATTGGCACTTTTAAAGTGTACTAATAACAAAAAGATTGTAGCAATAGCCAACCTTACCAAGGAAATAGAAGAACATCAATCACTAGAGTCAAAGTTTTGGCTATTGGAAAAAGTGAGCGAATTACGTCAGCCCCCCTCTAGAGTTCGATCTCATCCATAGTAATAATGAATAAAAACAATGTAAACATATTCCTTACCTTTTTAGACATTTCGAACAGCCACCTCCGCTCGAAATATCAGTAAACCAATAAGTCAAGGCATAGCAATTTCAGGCTTTCAAGGGATAGTTTAACCCTTCTGAAAGCAGTGTTTTTAATCACTTTTCAGTCATCAATGACTAATAAGAAGATCACCTAAATGATCTAATTGCCTAACTTTTATTATCAGTTCAAAAGTAGAAACAGGTAGGAGTTAATAGCTTATCAAAAAGTAGTAAAATATAGTAAAAATCAATGTTTCGCTTATCAAATTCGCACCAAATACGATACTTTATTGCTGTAATCAATTGATTTTCAAAAGATAAGGCTATTCAGAAAATCACAGACAAGCTCTAAATATATTTTGATAAAAAATAATTTAAAATTTTATTATATCTTAATAAATTACATATATTTGTGCTGAAAACACACAATACTTACCCGTTAGCTAAACAATTGAGAAAATCGGTGTTGGTTTATACCTTGGCCAATACCACAAAACACTATCCTTTTATGTTTCTAGCTATTAAACAAGTTTTAGAGCAACTAAAACCTAACATTCCTCCACTAAACGATAACCAAGAAAAGCAATACCAAAGAGAAAGATATAAGCAAAATATTCGCTTTTGTCTCCTTTTAGGTTGGGGAGCATTTACCTTTGAATTCTTTCAGAGCCTCATAACGTTATTGGAATATGATTATAATAGAACAGGTTCTATTCTGCCACTATTTTCTGTGGCCGCCTTTCCGCTTTTATTAGCTTTTTTAGGTAAATACTATCACTCTAAGAAATCTACTGTTCAAAGTAAGCACCGTTATCTCTTAACGGTAACAACCCTTTGGCTTTGCTTTGCAGCGATAGAAGATACGCTCAGATGTACTGCTTGGTATTGTGACCAACATAGTGCCAAGACCTTTATTATTGGTATGTTTATCTTTTTTGGTGCGCTAGTCCTTAAAAGAACAGAGGCTGCTTATTGTATATTTACTGCTCTTTTTGTCAAATTTATGGCCAGTTTAGTGGTCAGTAGTCAAGATATGATCAATATAGTAATAGAACTATTGGCTTGTTTAACCTTTTTTGGCGGGTTCTATTTCAAATCATTACTACATAAAAAACTTATTTCTTACAAGATTCTCAATAAAAGAACTTCTAAAAATGAAAGTCACATTAATGAAAATGATGATTATGCTAACATTACTGTAATTGATCAAATGTCTCATCTAATTCCTTTAGGTATTTCAAAAACAAACCAAATTTGGTTCATAAAGGTCATCAATTATATCTGTGAAAGTTATAGGATAAAAATAAAAGTTTATGATTTGGAAAAAAAGTTTGAAAATGGAAGAAAAGGGGCGGTCGCTGAACGATTTCAAGAGATTGGCATTACGGCATCTGAATTTATCAAAAAAGTAAGAATAGAAAAATCGAAACAACTCCTACTAGAGAAACCAAATGCTCCAATCAAACAAATAGCTTATGCTATGGGGTATGAACATAGTAATTTTAGCAAAAATTTTAGAGAGGTTACTCATCTTACCCCAAAGGAGTTCAGAGAGCAAAATGCAACCAATCCAAACAATAATGAATGAGTCATACAATCAAAAAAGCAACTCCTGCTGATACCGACCGATTATCCGAAATCGCTTGGCAATCCAAAAGTCATTGGAATTACCCCAAAGAATGGATGGAATCATGGCGAAAAGGCCTAACTATTTCTGCGGAAATGATTGCCCAAAATGATGTTTTTAAACTGGTTTTGGATGATGGAAAAATAGTGGGTTGTATTGTTTTAATTACAGAAGAAGCCATCCTTTGGATTGAGCATCTATGGGTGTTGCCTGCTTATATCGGTCATGGTTTTGGGAAACAATTATTACAAACTGCTTTAAAACAAACGGTCAAACCCATTCATCAAAAAATCAAAGTAGTATCTGATGTAAATGCAGCAGCCTTCTATCAGAAAATGGGATTTGAGACGGTTAGCCAGTATGAAAGTGTACCTAAAGGACGGTTTTTGCCTATGATGCAATACGAAGGTGTTTTATTTTCTCTGCCCTAGTATATTTTGCATGGGATAAAAAAGTGATTCTCCGATTTCTTCGGAGCAAGCTGTGTAAAGCGGTTACTTATAGTAACGGCTTTACTTAGCAAGCTAGAAGTAAGAAGATTACTTGAAGTAATCGCCTTACAAAACTCTTTGCAAAATCACTTTTTTACACCGTTTGGAGTATAAAAGAAACAATTCCTGAATTTCCTCCTTTTGTATCTATTGAGAAAAAAGCTTAAATTTGTTAAAAAGAAAATATGGCTACTATAGAGCAAAATATTGATTTAGCACCAGAAAATATCTCAGATTCTTTTATCTCCTTAGAGGAATTTATTCGACTGTATTCAGATAGAGAGGATGGTTACAAGTATGAATATAATGAAGGTATTATTGAGAAAACAAAAAGCATGGACCAAGAACAGGGATTTATTCAGAAAATCTTAAATAAACTATTTTATCAGACACAAGTTAGTCGTGAGGATGGTTCGTTTTTAGCTGAAACGGATATGCAAACAAGCAAAACTCAACTTAGAAGACCTGATTTATCTATTTATTATGGTAGCCAACAAGCAAAAATTGCAAAGGGTGAAAATCAAGTTGCACCGTGGGTAGCAGAAATAATTTCAACAAATGATAAAGCCTATAAAATTAACCTAAAAACGGAAGAATATTTTAAAGCAGGCGTCAAAGTCGTCTGGAATATTTATCCTGCTTCGGACCAAGTTTATGTCTATACCTCTCCAGAAAAGGTCACGGTTTGTAGAGGAAAAACGATTTGTAGTGGTAAGCCTGCCTTGCCTGATTTTGAAATAAGTGCAGCAGCATTATTTGCATACAAAACCCAATACCTATAGAAGGATTAGTACCTTATTTCAAATCTCATTAATCCTCCAAAATTGTCTATCCGCTTTGCGGTTCACTCGCTTAAATGCTTTATAGCCAGCCAGCCCGCTTTGCGGTTCACTTGTTAATCTTGCAAAATCCTGTCATCCTGTAAAATCATTGCCTTCCGTTCCAACACATCTGCTGATTGTAAAATCTTATTCTTTAATTTTTCAGGATAATCTACTGGTAAACCTTCTAAAAACTGATGTACTGCTTGTGCAGCAGGTACGCTTGAATGTCCACTTAAAATAGTTTGAGCCCAGCGTTTAGGAAAGAAAATACCACCTGTTTGCTGAATTTCTTGGACCAATTCCAAACTCGGTACGATATATTTTTCCGAAGCAACAGCTCGAAGTGGATGATGCAAATATTGTAAAGCACGACCAACCCAAGGTTCTTTTGCTCTATTTTCTTTTTGTTTTAAATTGTCAAAAAAAGCATCTCGGATGGTCTCCTCGCTAGACAGCGCTGGAATGATAAATGCCATCGCTGCTTTTCTATCTGGGTTGGTAATTTTTTCCAATTGTTGTTGTAAAATCTCTTCACTATTTGCTACATTCCTAACGGCTAATTCATAGGCCAAAGTCGTGAATTCATTTTCGGATAAAGTAAAGTCCTTAATCGTTAATTTCTCTGCCCATAGATCTTGTAATTGCTGTATGCCTTTAGGCGAACGGGCAATGCTAACATAGGTATCAAATAAAGTCTTTTTGCGACCGGGACTATCTGCGTTAAGCATTAATTGCCATAATAAAACCTCTATTTTTGCCGCATTGGCTAGTTGATCTTCCGAAGATAAAAAGCCCCAAAAGGTAGTACGCAAATAGCCCAAACGACTGGATAATCCTTGAATTTCTTTTTCTGCTGGCAATCCAATTAGAAGTGTTTCTAAAATTTGCTTGGGCGCAATTTGCCCGTTTAACATACTTTCGTATAAAGAAAACCAAGCTGCAGATTTGGTCATTTCACCTTCGACCGTTTGAATATTTTCCAATAAATAATTTTGACTTTTTTCATCTAGTTGAAAAAAACCATAGGCTTTTTCTGTAACATGTGGTAAAATAAAATCAGGTATAGGTTTGCCCATTAATGCTTCCACTACGGTCTTTTCGGTTAATATTTGAAGGGGCATTTTTTCCGCTACTCCATTCGTAGAAATTAATAATTCCGTGTTCTCTTGCCAAATATTGCCGCCAGAAGTAGTGTTTTGAAATACTAATTCATAATTAGCAATTTTACCCTCTTGAGTCTCTAAATTCGCTTTTAGCCAAGGCATTCCCGATTCTTTCACCCAAGCTTGACTCCAAGTTTTTAGATCTAAATCGGTTTGTTTATCCAAAATAGCGATTAGATCATCCCAAGTCGCATTATCAAAAGAGAAGGTTTTTAAATATTCTTGCAAACCCTCTTGGAATGTTGCCTCGCCCATGATTGCTTCTAATTGCTTCATCACCACAGGCGCTTTCTGATAAATAATGCGACCGTATAATAAACTCGCTTGATTCAAATTGTCCAATTGTTGTTGTATGGGGTGACTACCTGCGGAACGGTCTTCGCCATAAGCACTAGGATGGTGTCGTTGTAAAAACCGAAGGTCGTGATTGATGTCGGGGAAATTAGGATTGACCATTTTTGCTGCCATGAAATTGGCAAATACTTCTTTTAACCAAACATCATTAAACCAATCCATGGTTACTAAATTACCAAACCACATATGCGCTGTTTCGTGGGCAATCAAAGAATTACGGCTCATTTTCTGATTAATCGTCGCATTTTCTTCTAAAAATAAGGAACGGTCTTTATAAAAAATAGCCCCAGGATGCTCCATACCTCCAAACTGAAAAGCAGGAATTAGGGCAAAATCAAACTTTTTAAAAGGTTGTTTGATACCCGTATATGCTTCTAACCAACGGATGGATTTCAGGTGTAAATCAAAAACTTCGGGGGCATTCTTTGCTACTTTTTCTTCGTCAGTTTCTCGGTGATAGAGCGTCATTTCGATGCCATCTAGGGTATCCGTAATCGCCTCAAATTTTCCTGCGGTGAAAGCGAATAAATAGGTACTTATTGGTAAGGTTTGTTCAAATTCATAAATGGCTTTATCCAATAGCTCGTTCTTTTTTACTAATGGATAATTGGCTAAAGCGACCCAATCTTTGGGCGTACTTAAGGTTAATTGATACTTGGCTTTGATATTGGGTTGATCAAAACAAGGAAAAGCAGTAGCTGCTTTATTCGGAACAAATAGAGTATATAAAAAATCAGCATTTCGATTCAAAGCTTGTTCCCCTGCACTAAAAGATAAAGTAAATGTATTGCTCCCTTTTTTTAGATGCTTGACAGGAATGAGAATATGATTATTTTTAAATTCAAAATCTATTTTTACTTTTTCTGCATTTAATAAAACGATTAATTGATCAGAAGAATTGTCAAAGTCTAACACGACTGGTTGATTAATCTCTGCTAAATCAAACCGAATCGTAACCGCACCAGCAATTGCAGTTGCCAAACTATCTGGAATAGAAAAGGCTACCTCGTATTCGACATTTTTAATCGTCGCTTTCCGATAATCTGCTAATGTTTTAGAAACGCCTGATTCCACTACTATTGGTTGAGGTTGTTGGCAGGAAAAAGTAAGCGACAAAGTGGTAATTATTAATGTAGAAAAAAGAAATAATCGCATTATTGTTGATTGAAATGACCAAATAGACTGTAAAGCAAAGAAAAATGCTGGGTTTTATTTAATTTTAACTTCATTTGTTAAAGAAAAAATATCACAAACTCGACGTTATGAAAAATCTATGCTTACTTATTTTATGCCTACCGCTTTTGGCATGCGCTCAATCCACCACCAAAACAGATGCAGATAAAGAAATCACTAGAAAAAAAGCAATCCTCAAAAAAAACATGGTTGCTTTCTCGCAAGCTTTAATGAATCAAGATTACGATACCGTAGTCGATGCTTATACGGAGGATGCTAAAATCTTTCCTCGCAACTCCAAAATACTAGCAGGAAAAGACGCTATCCGAAAATATTGGACACCGCCAGTTGATAGTAAACGCCGAACGACCTACCACAAAATTATGCCTGAAGAAATCAAAATTTTAGGCAAGGAAGCTTATGATTATGGCTATTATGAAGGTAAATCCATTGGCAACGATGGCAAAGAAAGTAGTTGGGGAGGTAAATATGTGATTACATGGAAAGAAGTCGAGCCCGATGTTTGGAAGATGTATTTGGATATTTGGAATTAAGTTTAGCATTAAATATTACAAAGGGTTCGCTCATTCCTACTCCCTTAAGGTAAATGTAAGCAAGTTAGGAATGAGCTAATTTTAGTTTGTCTAACTATTTATGTTCAAAGTCATAAAGCTCATTTGCAGGACCACGTAATCCAATAACTCTATTACCACTCCAAACTATAGTTGCTTGAAAGTGTCCAGTTTTGTAATAGGGGCAATCTTTACCTACATTTAATTTATTCCTATCAGGTGTAATAGTAAGTGTCCAAGCAACTCCTGCTCGGTTCCGCCATCTAAGCTTTGTGTTACTAATTCTGGTAATGGTAACAAAATGCCAATTGTTTTTGCCACCATTATCATATTGATGATTCTCATAAGTACCTATAAGTGAGTCCGTCGTGTTAATAGTCATGTTATCATATATGGGAGGGGTAACAACAAGTGGATGTTTAGAATTTTTCACTTCTTGTTGTTTATCTACATCCGTCCAAGGTCGAAGTCCGCTTTCTCCAGCCCAAGGTTCTAGGTTTTCAAGAATCGTAGGATGATCTTTTTCATTCCCATAAGTTCTCGCTGGATCTAAACGCCATTCTTGATTAGGAGCGGTTTGCCACATAGCCCATAAACGATCTACATTTGAGTGCAATAGAAAAACAAAAGGATCTTCAAATGCTGTATGTGAGTTTCCAATAGTCCCTCCTATATATCCATGAATTTTATTATGATTGCGATTAGGAGCGCCTTGAGGCCTATTCCTTACGCCTTCTATCTCAAGTCTTATTTTATTCCACTGTTTATTTTGCATCATTCCATTCGCCGCATTTATAATAGTTGAATCAGCATCAATCCCAGGTGCTCCATCTGAAAGACTTCTTCTAAGAACTGTTGGTAAGGAAGCAAAAGGCGCACCAACAATTCCATTAGAATTTCCCATGAAAATATCTTTAGAATCATCTCCAGGGTTACCATCAAATAAATTTATGTGGCTTCCTTTACCATTACTTGCCCTTCGTGGGTCTTCCGTCCAATCCCAATAATGTAAGGATAAATCTGGATTAACTTCTCTAAGCAATTGTTCAAAACGATTGAGTAACTCTCGATGCCAGGGTAAAAATGAAGGTCCATTATGGACATGCGTTGCTTGGTGAATTTCATCCTGTTTGGCCCATTTAGAAACTCCATCTGGATATTTTTTGGTATGGAGTTCTATAATTGCATCTCTAAATTTATTTCGTTCTGCTTGTGAAATATGTGCGATATTGCGTCTAATGCCATCTCCTAATGCCATGATTTTTAATTTTTTAGGGTAAACAAATAAAATTAATTGCTCGACAAAATTGATCATATTCCAAAAGGAACTTCTGGACTTTTCTAACAAATTCTAGCATTATTTTGGAAAAAAATAGCATTAATCTAACAGATTAAATGAACTAAGACAAAATTAATACCTTGAATAAGGGTTTATAAAAATAGAAATAGCCTTTGGTAGCTTGATTTCTTTGGGCGTCGAGCCGAAAGAAATCAAAAAGGGGATTTAGTTTACTCCGATTCATAGGAGATATGGCAATATTTGCTAGACTATATCAAGTTGCTCACATTTATAGATTTGGTTCTCCGACAAATCCCGTAAAAAAGTCAATTCGATTTCAAATTTTTTCTCGCCATTTGGTTAGGAAAAATCTTGAAACCAAATGGTCCACGGTATTTGTCAGAGAACGTTCTTAATAAGAAATACTCAAACTCAATCCAAACTAATAAGACTATCTTTTCGTAAAGCAACTATTATAGCCTGTTTAAAAACCCTCCTTGCGAGGCGGCTA
>CAZXYA010000030.1:0-5516 GCA_964644655.1 uncultured Saprospiraceae bacterium
TCAGGGATAGTAAAATGAGGCTTAATGGTGGGCGATACTTTCAAAGTATCGCCCACCATTAAGCCTCATTTTACCGCTATCGTATTGTCAACAAAATATATTCATTTTTTAGGGCGGTTTTAAAGCGTGGTGATAGCGAATTTTTAGGAAAAATTATTATTGAAAAAATAAGGAAGGGCAACAACAGAAACTGCTGCTACCCACCTACGCGCTCTCAAACGAGTATATATTTTTAGACAATCAATGACCTATTTGATTAAAGTCATTAACCAATTATTATTATTTTCGTTGTTAATAGTAAGGTGAAATTGGTGATTTTAGAGAGAGGTTTTTATGAAGAAACTCTAATAATTATTTGTTTAGTTGCCTATTGATAAGGTAAAAGTAAATAAAAGTTATAACATTCAATCTATATATAATTATTTTATTTGAAAAAAGAAGATGCTAAATTGCTCCTAAAGCATCAAGTTCCATTGCCTGAATTCTGGAAATCATTCTAGGACAGAAGATTAGCTTACTCTATCTAATATTGTTTTTTAATAGAATTTATTGATTATCAGTAACTTAGTTCTGTAGAGATTGGGTACTCAAAACGCAAGCGTGAAGCTGCCTCCTTTTTATAGCCTTGAAAAGGAGACATAATATAGTCAAGAATACGATTCCTAATTAACAATATTATTTTAAAAATTTATGATAAGGACAAGTGATTTTATTAAATAATTCAATTTTTCTTCCCTATATGCTACCTCTGGCACCCAACTCAATCACTTCCAGATTCTCGATCTTAGCGTCGGCAACAGAAAAGCGAATGATCGTCTTTACTTTATGGAAGCCATGTATGCCACAAGCGCCTGGATTGATGTGCAATAAACCATGTTTGTGGTCAGGCATGACTTTTAAGATATGAGAATGGCCACAGATAAATAAATTGGGTGGGTCGGTTTTTAGGAGTGTTCGAACTCTTTTGTTGTATCGACCGGGGTAGCCGCCAATATGGGTCATCCAGATGTTCATGCCTTCGCAATCCCAGCGTAGGTCGAGAGGGAATTCCGTTCTAATTTTGGCATCGTCAATATTACCATAGACAGCTTTTAGCGGTTTGAAGGCTTCTAGTTTTTCAACGACTTCAAATTGACCAATATCTCCTGCATGCCAGATTTCGTCGCAATCTTTGAAATAGTCAAATATTTTGGGGTCTAGATGGCTGTGGGTATCGGAGAGGAGTCCTATTTTTTTCATGTGTAGTTTTTGCCTATTTAAGGGTTAAAATTAGGAGGTTTAGGGAGAGGAAACAAGTTGGTCTGGGAAAGTTTTGTTGAAATAAGAAAACGGAGTAGCGCTAAAACACTACTCCGATTTACTTAATTTCTATTTATTTTGCCGAAGCGAGTCTTATCGAGATAAGTGGGCCATGGTACAGTTTTTGAAATCCCCCTTATCCTGCATCATTAGGTCGCGAGCAGTAATTCCCACTCCAGCAAAGTAAATATAGAAGTTGATTGATTAGCAGTTAACTCCTTTAAATTTTACCATCAATCAATCAACTTTTTACTATATATTTTAGACAGCAGGCAACGATAAAAGTCACCTGCTATCTAATCTATTTTTCTAATAAAGTCGATTAACTATTAATTTCTTCACGATTGGTTGAGTACCATCTGTTCCTTGAACTTGGATGTAGTATAAACCATTTGCAAAAGAAGTTAAATCAACTTGCTTGGTAGCGTCCACTCGTTCGATGTGTTGTTCGTAAACAACTTGCGAGAAGTGATTTCTGATGGATACATTGACTGGCTTATTCGTCCAGTTAGATAAGTCAAGCGTGACTGTTTCTTGAGCTGGATTCGGATAAATTTTCAAAGTAGTAGCTACTGGCGTATTGATTGGTCCATCGATTGGGCTGGTTCTACTAGAAGCTACGCCACTAGTAACTGTAACAAATAAGGTGATATTTTCTTCCCTATTATCACAAATAGACCCCCAACTTGCATTACGTAAGGTAAATTGTACCACATAATCTCCTGCTGCTAAGTTTTCTGATACCCAAGTATCCCCACAATCGCCGACACAACTTCCTACTTGTGTCCAAGAACCCCCTCTGTTTATGCTATACAAATTAACATGTTCGATTGGAGAAGTCAAGCCATTAACGGTAATTTTCCCATTTCCAGCAATTGCGGTTACTGCATCACAATCTGGTTCGCCTGTATTGGTCGTGGTACCTGCACAACCACAACCATCGGCTTGAACTACATCATCAGTCGTGTTAGCATCGCCATCATCACAATCCGTACCTGGTGTAGCAGGGAAATTGCTATCATTAGGGGCACAATCATCTATATCACAAACGCCATCATTATCTGCATCTCGTAAAGTACCGCTAATACAATTACAGTCTACATCATAAACATCACCAATGGTACAATCATTACCATCATCGCATGGTCTTCCTGCATCTGCACAACCATTAGTCGTATCACAAGCATCTGGTGTACCATCACCGTCTGTATCTATATTATCGTCGCCATTGGCACAAATATCGTCTGCATCACAAATACCATCACCATCTGCATCTTGGACTGGACCGCTGATACAATTACAATTCGCATCGTATACATCGCCTACCGTACAGTCATTACCATCATCACATGGTCTTCCTGCATTTGTACAAGTACTGCCCCCACCTTCTTGAGCGACAAATCTTTCATCAAAGACACAAGAATAATTATGATTAAAGATTTTTACGCCATAATCTCCAGGAGGAATATTGGCAATTACTTCTGAAGTAGGGCAATCTCCTTGGCAAGAATAGATGACATTTTGGTTTTCATCATATCCTCTGAAGATGATCACTTTAGCAACATTACCATCAATGGAAATACTATTATCGCTGTATCTTACTTCAAAATCACATCTTGTAGTTTGCAACTCTCCGTCGCTACCGCCACATCCTGCTGTAAGATTTTCAACTATATAAGTATAAACTGCTTCACAATTGACTCTATCCCTGATAATAACGGTGTAAGTACCTGCCCCTAAATTGGATTGACTAGCCGTTGAAGGCGTGCCATTCCAGATGTATTGATAATCGCCATTGCCTCCGCTAATAGCTAAAGAAATCGTACCATTGGCTTGACCACAAGTTGCATGGGTAAGTGTTTCTGTTGCTACGATTGGACCTGGTGCTACCAAGGTATAAGTCTTCTGGACTTCACAACCATTCGCATCCGTTACCGTAACGGTATAATCGCCTGCTGATAATTGGGAGATACCAAATACCCCTGTTCTACCATTGCTCCAATTATAGGTATATGGTCCTTGTCCTCTAGAAGCACTAATGGCAATAAGACCATTATTTCTATCAGCACATCCTGGGTCAACCTTATCCATTAATTCAATTGTTAAATCACAAGTAGGACATGGGTCACAACCACAGGCCCCTGCCTCGATTAAGTCTGGGTTTGCAGGACAAGCATCATTACAATCAGGCGTACCATCTCCATCTGTATCCGTATCAATCATACCACAACCACAAGCACCTGCCTCTGTTTTATTCCCGTCAGTAGGACAACTATCCTCACAGTCTGGGGTTCCATCTCCATCCGTATCGGTATTACAACTATTATTTACCGTAATATCTACCACTTTAATGCAAATAAAAGCTTGTCCCATATCAAAGAATGTCACTTGTACCTGATAATCACCATTTGGTAAACCAGAAAGATCAATCTCCTCTGGACAATCGGGTAAATCTGTTCGTAAATCAGAGCATTGGAAGAATACCTCTGGACCAATTGCCAATTGTATCATTCCTTCATTAAGCGGTCCTGTTAAACCACTAACCATAATGCTATTTCCACTAGTGCTTACGACTAAGCCATCACATTGAGAAGGATTCATTGGCGTACCTTTACATTCGCAACCATCTGCTTGAATCTTATCATCGACGGTCTGCTCATTTAGATCATCACAATCCGTCCCTACAGGAGCTGGCAATAATGGATTCGTATCATCACAATCTTGATCTGCACAATAACCATCTTTGTCCTGATCTATACAACTATTTTCAATTGTAAAAGGCTCAAATATGTTAGGGCAATCTGGAATTCGATGATTATTTTCATCTCTAAATTGAATTAAAATGTAGTAATCACCTGGAGCTAAAGGAATAAACTTACCATCTTCACAATTATTATTACATGAATAAGCGGTAGTTGTTCCTTTGAAAATACCTAGCAATACTCTTGGTGAAGTTAGTCCTGTTACTGTAATTCCGCCATCTACTATTTTAATATCTACTACAGGACAAATCGATGGCAAATCCTCTCCTTTACAAGTACAACCATCTGCTTGGATTTCGTCATCAGTAGTTGCAGGATTGCCATCACTACAAGCTGTTCCTGGAACTGCAGGAATACGAGCATTCGCATCATCACAATCATCTGCATTCGGTACATAGCCCGGAGGCTGATCACAAGCTACTAAGCTATTATTTGGATCTCCATAAGTATCTGAATCAGCATCTGCATACCAAACACGAGTATTTTGATCCACTTCAATTCTCACGATATTAGATTCACCAAGGTAATCCTCACAGCCAGAGCGACGAGCGCAACGGATGTAACAAGTTGTTTGGCTTAAGTTTGATACTTCTAAAGTTGTGCTAGTTGAGTTTGGTACAATTGACCAATTTGGATCATTGGTAATACTCGTTGGTGGTCGATTTGGACAAGTGGTACTCTTCAACCACAAATATTCAATCGTTCCGCTACCACCTGATGGTAACGCACAAGTTCCAATTACCGTATTGTTTGCACCCACACAAACCGTTGTGCTGCTCTGACAATTGGTATCAAAACCAATTGTTCCACCAGGGCCAACATTATCACAACCACATTCTTTAGGTACGGCAATGGTTATTACATTCGTTTTACAGTTATTAGCATCCATTACTTGTAACTGATAGTTTCTTGCATTTAAGCCAGTAATATCTTCTGTATCAGCAAAAGCCATCCAATTATAAGTATAAGGAGCAGTTCCGCCAAATGCTTCTACATCTATAGCCCCTGTATTTAAATCACAACCTTGTGGGGTTATGCTTACTACTCTTACTTGTAGTGGTGCTGGTTCGGTAATCGTATAAGATTGAGTCGTTTGACAATTATTAATGTCTATGACCGTAACTGAATAAGTACCTCCACCTAAATTACTATTAAAGAGAGTATTGGGTCCATTGGTCCAAGAAGTAGTATATGGTCCATCACCGCCTTGGATTTCAATCACCAATTTTCCATCGTTAGCTCCATGACAAGAAAGGTTATTATGTTCTTTTAACACAATGATTAAAGAACCATCACATTGTTCACAGCCATCAGGGATACCGTCCTTGTCTGCATCTAAATTGTCATCATGCCCCATACAGATATCATTACAATCTAAGACACCATCGCCATCTGAATCTGCATCTGCTATACCACAACCACAAGTACCTGGTTCAATTTTATTACGATCGTCAG
>CAZXYA010000030.1:5616-31286 GCA_964644655.1 uncultured Saprospiraceae bacterium
GACAATTATCGTTACAATCTAAGACACCATCACCATCTGAATCTGCATCTGCTATACCACAACCACAAGTACCTGGTTCAGTTTTATTACGATCGTCAGGACAATTATCGTTACAATCTAAGACACCATCACCATCTGAATCTGCATCTGCTATGCCACAACCACAAGTTCCTGGTTCGGTTTTATTACTATCGTTTGGACAAGCGTCTTTACAATCAACGGTACCATCATCATCTGAATCTAAATTATCATCTGCCCCCGGACACATATCTTCTGGATCACAAACACCATCGCCGTCCTCATCTTGAAAGAAAGCATCATTAATGATAGTTACCATTCTAGTTTGGCTGGCACTTGTATTGCCACAAATATCCGTTGCAGACCAAGTTTCTGGGAAGGTAACCCGATTACTACATGGATCAGGTAAAATAGAAGGTGCCGCAAAATTAACAACTGGATTAGGGTCACAATTATCCGTTGCTGTCACATTAACCTCAGGGGTAATGTCTCCATTATTGACATTAATGGTAACATCTCCTGGAACACCTGCTAAAACGGGTGGAGTATTATCGCCATCTGCTGTACATTGACAGCCAGCACAATCTGCCCCAGTTTTACGGATAACCGTAATTCGATTGGAGAGTGCAAAACAACCACTTAAATCCGATATATTATTTCCTGGGGTTAAGCCCGTAAGCGTTCCTTCATAACTGATATGATAAATAAAACAAGTACCTGCGCCTGCACCTTCTAAATCGAAAGGTGGTGCTGCTGGTACCACTAAAATTTCTCGATTATCATTAGTAATAACCCAAGCTGTTTGGCTGCCTTCATTGCCCGATAAGGTTACATCAAAAGCGTCTGATTGACCATCTCCTGCACAAATTTCTTTTTCTATCATGCCGCCAGCAGTTGCCAAACTACCGCCAGTAACTTCACCGATAAGTGCGCTGTTATCATTACAATCATCTTGCGCACAGACCCCATCTTTATCTGCATCTGTACAACCGCAGTTGTTTATAATAACTATATTAATAGTTGCGGACATACAACCATTGGCATCGGTTGCTTTTACAGTATAATTACCTGCTGATAAATCGCTAATATTTCCATTCTGTGTAGCAGCAGTCAAAGAGCCTTCATAAGTATATGGGCCATTACCTCCTGTTGCATTTAATGCTACACTTCCAAAAGTCGTACACTCTTCACCTACGATATTAGATGCGGTAACTACGACTGATGCTGGATCTGTTAAAGTCGTTTGTATTTGAGCAGAACAACCATTGGCATCAAAAGCAGTAAAAGTATAAGTTCCAGCCGTTGCATTATTTAATATTCGACTATTTACCAAACCATTATCCCAAAGGATCCTTTCTGCACCTGGGCTAGTGACATAGGTTACATCAAATTCAAGCATCCCGTCTGAACCACCTGCACAAGTTGGAGCAATGGATTTTACAATGCTAACTATTGGTGAAGAGACATCACAATCGATAGCTGGTTCAACAACTTGAAGCGTTGGTTGGGCATTATCATTATTTTCATCATTTGAAAAAGCGCCTAAATTAGCAGCAGGTTGCACACTAACATTGGTTATCTGCGCAGCAGGAGACGCAGCTGTTCCTCTTACTAGTAAGGATACAGTTCCTCCAATACCTGCATCAATAACCGTATTATTTATTCCTAACCATGCATCAGGGCCTAAATATTGCCAATCGAACAAACTAGCTGCTGTACCCGATGGGCTATTTACGCCATCAGAAGTATAAAAATTATTGGCAGTTCCAATTAAAAACTCAATAGATCCTACTGGAATAGCAGAGGTCCCTTCATTAGAAAAATTAATGCTTAAGGTACTCAATGCGCCTACTTCTATTTCACTAGGATCATAAGCAGCAGAAATAATCGCTGGATCTGCATCTGTAGCTACAGGTGTGCTTACTTCTATACAACCACAATTCGCATCATAAATACTTGCATCGCCATCTGTATCTGTACAAGCGCCACCAACAGTACAAGTAGGCATAGTCGCTTCCTTAATATGAAGGCTAGGTTGTGCGTTATCATTATTTTCGTCATTCGAAAAAGCACCTAAATTAGCAAAAGGTTGTACACTTACATTGGTTATTTGTGCAGAAGGAGAGACTGCTGTCCCTGTTACTTCCATTGTGATGACACCACCTTCGTTGGTATTAATAGCGGTATTATTTATTCCTAACCACGCATCTGGACCTAAATATTGCCAATCAAACAAACTTGCTGCTGCACCTGTAGGTGCAGTTGTTCCATCCGAAGTATAGAAATTATTAGCCGTACCTATTAATACTTCTATAGAATTGGCTGGTATAGTTGAGCCATTATTAATAAAATTAATGGTTAAAGTACTTGTTTGACCAACTTCAATTTCCTCAGGACTGCAACTTGCACTTAGAATAGCTGGCTCTGCACCAGTTGTAACAGGGGTACTCACCTCTATACAATGACATGCATCATCATAAGTACTCGCATCTCCATCTAAATCAGTACAAGCACTACCAACTGTACAGCTAGGAGCGACTATAGTACATTCACAATCTGTTCCGATCGTACTGGTTTGACCATTTGCATCTGTACAAACAGCGCCTAAGTTTCCATTACAAGGAGGCGTTGTTCCTGCTCCAATAATAAGGTCAAAATTTTGCGCATCATTAGCGGTACTATTAGAAAAAGCCAAAGGATTTGCGATAGGTATCACAGAAACATTTGTTGCTCTAGTCTGTCCATTTGTACTTGCTACACCAATCATCTCTATTTCCATAGTTCCACCACCAAAGGCTCCTATACTTGCATTATTAATGCCTTCCCAAACTCCTGCAGAAGTTCTAGTCCAGTCGAATAAATGACTAGCAGCACCAGTTGGAATATTTGGGGCTGTATAAAAAGCAGTAGCTGGTTCGATAGAAATCCTAATAGAATTAGTAGGTATTTCACTAAAAAAATCATTATTGGCAAAACTAAATATAAGATTAGTAGTCTCACTTGCATTGATGCTTGTTGACTCAAAATTACCTCCTGAAATAGCAGGATCAGCAGATTGAGCAAAGGTAGTTCCCCAACAAAGCAAAAGAAGGACTGTTAAGTTGAAAAATATTTTCATTGCTTTTTATTTTATTGCTTTAGAGCTATCGGTACTACCGAATAGCTCCTAGATTTATAAATTAATTCCTTTCAATAATTACGAGATTAAACCCGCCAAGGAAGTCGAAATCACCAAAGGCAATTTCTACTTCCAAGCAAGTTTCTTGGAGCTAAACTCCAATAAGTAGGATACTAATTAGTTAAATCTAGGGAATCTAATTTTGTACAGACTGAGCTTGTATCGCCCTATTATTGTCTGTTCTTGTTTCTGATGCAGTTTGCGCCGTCACATTAATTCCTCCACTTGCACCAGCTGCTAAACCAGTTATATCAATCGCTATTCTCGAAGCACCTCCTGAAGGAATGGGGGTATTACTTGAAAATATAAACACATTCGCTGCTTCTACTACCGTCCAGTCACTATTATTTACTGCGTAGTTTCTGAACCGCACATTTGCTGTTGTAGTGGAAGGGCTAAAGTTATATTCAAACCCTGCTGACTTTAAAATGGCGAAATTGACAAGGCCATTCGTAGGGCCGTCTATATTATTTATTTCTACAATAAACGGTGTTGTCACATTTCGAATAAGCCCAGTAGGGTTTGCTATGATTCTAGGGGTTAAATCAGGCCTAGTTGCTTCGTCTTCACAAGCTACTTTAATGAATAACACAATTTCACTAGTGTTACCACTTAAGTCAGTAGCGGTCCAAACACATCGGAATAAGCGATCATAGCCTCTTGTTAAACAACCGTTATTGAAGATACCTTCATCTAAGAAAGTCACTTCACTAATGCCACAATTATCATTTGCATCTACTTGCATAGTATTAAATAATGGCACCGTATCTGGCGGAGTAATCGTTAAAGTATCACCATTGCTAAATCCAGATAATGGAACTCCTGCAAAACTATCATTGAAGGCTAAGGTTGGGCTAACGGTATCAACAACGGTAACAGTATAAGAACATTCTGCTGTATTCAATCCAGTAAAGTCTGTTACCACATGAGAGAAGAAGGTTGCTCCTACAGGTAATTCAAGTGGTGTAACATCTCCATTGGTATTAATGGTTCTAACGCCACCATCTGGTAAATATCTAAAAGAACAAGTATAGGTATTGATTCCACAATTGTCTTGTGGAAGAATATTAGAAGGGGTGTATTCTATCGTACAATCATCTCCAATATAGATAATAATATCCTCAGGACAAGTATTACCAAAAGTGGGGTCTTCGGAATCTTCTACTGCAATGGTGAAACTACAGCTAGTCGATTGGTTAGACTGATCTATTGCGGTAAAAGTAATAGTAGTTGCTAGTTCAAAAACACCTGTGATAGAGTCACCAGTTATATTTCTCACTAAATCTACAGTCTGATCCGAAGAACTAACTATTATTGTGTCAATACTACAGTTATCTGTAAATTCAGGAATAGGGAAAGTATAGCTTGCTCGACAATCTTTAATAGGTTGTAAAACGGTATCTCTTCCACAATCTCCAACTAAGACTGGTGCGATTTCATCAACAATGGTTATCATTGAAATGCAAGTCGTATCATTTCCAGAAGAATCTCGGACTGTAATGGATACTTCTCTTGGACTAGAGAAAATATCATTACATTCAAATTGTGCTTTTCCATCTATCAAAATATCTGCATTCAACGTCGTATCCATAATAGCACAATTATCACTAGTTGAAATTAAAATATCTTCGATACAAACGGTTGCTATCCCCCAAGCATTCAATTTGGCGGTATATGCTTTTCTAACTTCAATTTTTGGTACTAAATCATCTACTACGGTAATAATGGCCTCACAAGTATTGGGATATTCAGTCGATTCGAGCCCTAAAATCACCGTATTATCACCAAGATCATCACAGGTAAAAACAGACTTAGACAAGACCAAAGGAATATTTCCTACACAATTACTAGCCGTCATATTGACCACATCATTAGGATCTACGGTAACTTGTCCATCTACACCTAAGGATACGGTTATATTTCTACAAACTAAATCTACGGCTTGTGTATTTACTACATTAATCACTCTTGTACAAGAGCCAATATTTCCACTACTATCTCTCACAAATAAGGTTACCGTATTAAGCCCTACATCATCACAAGTAAATCTGCTTGGGGAGACATACATAGAATCAATCCCACAATTATCCGTACTTCCTTGGTCCAAGAAATTTGCATTGATGGTAGCTGTAAGATTAACTGGATTTAATTCCAAATTTGTTACATTTGAAGCACATATAGCTTTTGGGGCAATGGTATCTAGCACAATAATTCGGCTTTTACAGGTATCTGTATTACCATTGGCATCCATTGCTACCAATCTAACCATAATGCTATTATTTCTAAGGTCTGCACAATCATAAGTTCTAGCATCAAGTAATTCTAAAGCAGGTGGCTGACAAGATACTTCACTTGCCTTATTTACTTCTTCTAAGGTTACACTAGCATTACCATCCGCATCTAAATAAACCGCTACATCAGGGTAACAATTAGCAATTGGTGCAAGAGTGCCTTCTACCGTGACATGTGCGTCGCATCTAGAAATATTACCAGAATTGTCTGTAATCGTCAATTGAACAGTTACTACTTGACCTATATCTGCACAAGTGAAAGTATTTCTATCAATTGACATAGTGGTTACTCCACAATTTTCAATACTGCTATCAAATACATCAGCAGCAGTAATGACAACAGGTTGTCCATCACTTACCTGTACTGTTATATTCTTACAACTGGCACTAGGGCCATTATTATCTATGATTGTTACGCTAGCATCACATTCAGAAGTATTACCAAATTCATCTGTAGCAAATAAAGTCACCGTTTGTGTGCCAATATTTGAGCAGAAGAATCGCTCTTGACTCAAGGACAAAGTAAGATTGCCAAGACCACAATTATCCCGACTATTACTATTATCAATTATTTGAAGTGGATCAATATCTACATATCCATCAGCACCTAATAAACCCGTATAATTCATACAAGTTATTTCTGGGAAAATTCTATCTTTAATAATAACAGGTACTAAACAAGAATCTCTATTTCCACTAAAATCAATTACGGTTACTTTAATAGTATCAGGTATATTCAAATCAGCACAACCAAAAGTTAGCCGCTCAACTAGTGTATCTGTAACGGTGCAAGCCTCTTTTACTCGATCTATAAAAGCAGTTTTTGCAAGTGTTACACTCCCCATTGAATCTAAAAAGGCAATAACGGAATCCTTACAGAAAAGAATCGGAGCAATTGTATCTAACACAGTTATTCTTACATCACAAGTATCCGCATTATCGAATATATCTTTCGCAATAAATTGAATAATAGGGAAAGTATCTACTTCTGCACAATCAAAAACGCCTCTTGAAACTGCGATATCCACGGTAGAACAAGAATCTCTAGTGTCTATGTCTAATGCTGCTGCTGTTAATATTCCTTTTCCTTCAATGTCTAAATAGACTGTATCTCTTTTTTTTATGTCAATTACTGGTGCAGTAACATCTCTTACTGCAATGACTCTGGAACAACTGGATTCATTATTAGAAGAGTCTCTTACTGTAAAAACCTGTCTCCAAGCGCCGATATTTTCACAACTATAAAATAGAGAATCTGGCGCAAAATAAGCACCTGGGCAATTATCTACTATAGAAAACCCTGGCATGCCATTCACTTCAAATTCAGAAATAACAAAAGTATCTAAACCATTAGGATTTAAATCTAAAAATATAGTATCTAATGGAGGACAAGACAGGATTGGTGCTATTTTATCTACAATATGCACTCTAAAAGAACAAGTACTTTCATTGCCAGAAGCATCCATTACATAAACCCTTCTTGTCAAGGTATCATCCAATCTATCACATTCCGGTCGTAAACTTAAAAATCGACCTGTACCAAGTCTAACGGTAAAATTTTCACAATTATCAGCAAAAGAAAAGCCATTGTTTACTAAGAAAGTAGAATCAATAATAACTCTACCCATTGTATCTAAAGGTGCTTTAATTACATCTGTATTACAAGTGATAGTTGGTGCTAAAGTATCTTTGACTGTAATTTCGGTTACATCTGAAGTCCCAAATTGATTTTGATCTGATATTCTTAAGGTAACTAGAGGTCTTGGCAAACCAATATCTGAGCAATCAAAAGAAGATTGATTAATAGTCAACGTTATGGGACCACAACCTGCACTTCCATTATCAATGTCCTCTGGGCTTAATGTTGCCATGCCATTTTCATCCAGATATAGGCACAAAGCATCTTTAGCGATTGCAACTGGTGGATCACCTACATCTAAAACCGTAACACAAATCGTATCTCTTAAAATTACGTTTGGGTCGTTAGGATCAATAGCACTAACAAAAACGGAATCTTTTCCAGGGACCGTGAAAATTTGGCTAAAAGCAGTAAATCCCTGACTGGTGGATGAACCAGAACCTGTCAATAGTGGATTATTGAATGGGTTATTTCTTATTCGAATCCCAAGTCCAGCCTCTTCTACAGGAATATCTCCGTCAAAAACAAAAGTTTGAATATTAAATTCTCCACCTGTACATAGAATAGTATCAGGAGAAACAGCTAATGAATCTATTTGAGCGCTCAAAGAATTACCCAATAAAAATATAAAAAGAGGAATCATTAAAGCAAATTTGCCGAATAAAGTATTCTTTTTCTTTCTACATTTTAAGCAAAATTTCATTAGCGCATCCCTGATATCGGGTATTGGCTGGTGACATTTTTTTTGATAAATGTTGTGCATAAACTAAATATTTTATGGTTTAATAAGTGTAAGTCAAAAATG
The DNA here is from genome assembly GCA_964644655.1 of uncultured Saprospiraceae bacterium. Lineage (GTDB taxonomy): Bacteria > Bacteroidota > Bacteroidia > Chitinophagales > Saprospiraceae > JAFMDF01. The sequence continues at coordinate 13,548 of CAZXYA010000030.1, forward strand.
ACATTTGGTTATAGGGTTGAATCAACCAGGAACAAAATGCCTTTTATCTTTCAACTAAATTGATTAATTAAAAAAGCCGCTAAGCAGTTGTTATTTTTTAAATTTAAGTACTAAATTAGCAGGTCTTACAGAAGCATTTTCTGAAAAACTAGCTGTTTTTATTAGTAAGTATCAATTGATACTTAAATTTAATAGGATGTTATATTTTAAGCAAAAAGCAATTAGCTTACCTGCTTCATTTTTATAGTTAATTAAATAATTAGCGAATGCAAATCTCTATGCTATCCCTCTATCATCATCTCTAATATTCGCTTGTCTTATTTAACAACGTGCTGTTTAGCCACTTTAATAAGTCCTACCCCAAAACTGTATTTTCTTTTGAAATATGTACTTTTTTGTCAATATTTAATAGGAAAACAGCAGAGGGGGGGTAGGGACATCACACTTATTATCATGTTGCAATATTTACCATCTGCAGGGAGTTGTAGCCTCCTATTATAGATTTCACTCTAAGAAGATCTGTATGACTAAAGGGCTATAAGTGGTTCTCCTAAACAAAAGAAGCACCAGCCCTAAAGTAGTTACTACTTGGCAACTACTTCATGGGAATAAATAGGTTACAAATTATGGTATAATATTGTTATGTTTAGAATTACTCATAGGGGGGATTGTCTTTTGTAGCAAAAGATAATTATAAGAAATTAATTTTTTATGGTAGTTTTAATAAAAGCTAAATAAAGATTTACCGCTGGCAATGTATTAACTGGACCAATAAAGATTTATTGATTAAAAATAAAATACATGTGTCAGGCAGATTATGTCTTCATAGCTTATTTTACAATGGGAATGTTGATAATTTACACTTGAAGTAAATTATTTAAGAGGGGAGTAGTATAGAAATAAAATCTTGAAGGATTTTGTTTCCATTTGTTATTATACGATATTAGGAAAGATGGAATTGATTTGTAAGTGGTCTATTATATTTATTTTCACCAAAGGTAATACAATGTCTTGATAAAACCAAAAATATTTATTTTTTTTTATAAAAGTCTTTGTTTTAGTAAAAATCACTGCGAGAAATAGGTAGTTTGTCGTTTGCAAACTACCTATTTTTACTATTCTTTGTCTGAATTGTATGCCTTAGAAACGATTTAAAAATAAAATCCCTTTTGCGAGGCGACGAAGTCGCCGAGCAAAATTTTTAAAATTTTTATTTACAGCGTACTTACTGTCTCAAACATTAATCTATTAAACAATGGGCATCGGTTCTTTCTTTTTAACAATGGCGGCGATAATGGCGGCGATAGGAAGTCCAGGAATAAAGATACTCATGAGCCATCCTATTAAACTTTGAAGTAATCCAAATGGTTCTCGTCCTTCTTGTTGTTGTTCAATTAGTTCCATTTGCTGTAATTTTTGCTCTTCGGTCATCCCTAAAGCATCATAAGTACTTTCTAACATTTCTTGAGCGCCTTCCTCTAAAATAGGTTGCAAACTAGGGTCTATAAAATTAATTAAGACATAAATAAAAAGAATGCCCATAAGCATACCGATAGCATAAGTTAATAAACTCGGAACAAGTGCTTCTCCAAAAGGAATAAAGCCTCCTTTTTTGTCTCTAGCTTTTTTAGCAGCCAAATACATAAATCCTATTGCTACAACATAGCTTAAAATACTAGTCCAAGAAGTAGGACTCATCATTATTTTAGGATTTGTATAATAGGTTACTAAGCTCAACAAAATAGTAGCCAAGCCATAAAATACGCCAAATTTAATAGTATCGTTTTTCATGAAAAGTCGGTTTGCATCAAGTAATAGGAGTTATTAATCAATCACTTGAGCTAGTTTTTAGAAATTAAAAATCTTTATTTATTTTATAAAACGGTAGGTAATAATCATTAAATTCCTCTACCATTTCATTATTTTGGTTTGCTTTAAAACTTTTTCGTTTTAAGTGTAATATATGTGGTCCTTCCGCTAAATTTTTCATAGGAAAATAGCATCTTAATCCTTTCTCTCCCAAATTGGGATGAATATAAAATTTACAATCGCAACTATCATTATAGTTAATCTCGTCAATGGTAATCGTTGCCAAATCTAATAAACTGCTATTTAATTGCTTAAGTTGTTTTACTTTAAAATCCGTTTTCTTATCCTTCCATATCTTATTTATACTATCTTGTTTAACTTTCCAATAAGTAGCATCAATGTTAAATTGTCCATCTTGTTTAACTATTCCTTGCTCTATTTTAGTAATTTCTTTAGTTCTTATTTTTTTTCTTAAAGCAGATTTTTCAGATAGCAATTCAGAAACTAAACTGGACCTAGTTGATTCATAGTCAGCAATTGTTGAATCTATAACCTCATCTGTCCATCCATTAATAACGACCCCTGATGCTCTATAAGGAGTAATTTGTTTGTTTTTTGCTAACCATTCAGCATCTGATGGGTAACTTCTCAAGAAAAACCAAGCATAATTGCCCATTAATTCAATACTTGGTAAGCTAACTCCGTATATGGTATGTTTACGTTTAAATATACCTTTTTGACGAGCATGCGCCAATGTTCGCTCATCATCATAATAATAATGTTGAAACATCTCTTTTTCGCCTATATTATTATCATGATAACTTGGAAAAAAAGGATAGGCATTAGATCCAATCCTAGGTAGGAATGCTAATAAAAAAATGTAGGGAATAGAAATTAAAAAAAGTCGGCGAGTATATTTTTCGTCCCAAAAATTATATAATAAAGGTCTGTATAAGAAAGAGAGGGTTAAGAAACTAAAAATTCGGTATAGCACAAAATAAGCTTTGGCTATATGTTTTTCCTTTATTTTCTTAATCCCACCCATCGTCACAAAATCTATCAAGGCGATTAGGCCTAAGAATAAAAATAAAAGAATGAATAAACCACCCGAAGCTTGGTCTTCAAAAGAAAAGAAAACAACAAAAACTTCTGCTAAAAAGAGATTTAGGGATAAAAAAATAAAAAATAATAAAAAAGTATAGGCAAAGAGCACACTAGAGAATCGTTCTAGTTTTTCAATATAATCATCAAAGTCACCTACATTCTTCTTTAGAAAATTGGTGAAAATATCTGCGTAATTAAAGTAGCTATAGTCTATATCTCCTGAAACATAACGTAGCCCTATCGCTCCAATCCATAACCCTCTAGCTAAAACATGAATGAGTAGATTAAAAAAGAAAATACGCCATCCTATATTTAATAACCACGAAAAATACCCCATTAAAACTCCTATAGTATTCGTTCCTACAGTTCGGTTAATACTTCGATAATTTTCATAATCATCTACTAGAGCTCTTGCTTCCCAAACAGCAAACAAAGCAAACCCTGAAATCAACAATTCCAATTGCCAACTTTCTTGCTGTAATTTTTCTAACCATTCTCTAAAAGAAGTTTTGGATATACGTACTTTTTCATCTTCATTTTTCATAAAGCGAAAGATAGTAAAAACTAGAAGAGGAAAAAATTTTATACATATTTTTTAGATGAAATAGGTGTTTTGTTTGTACTACTTAGGAGTATAAAGGTTAAAAGGTGGATAGATACAAAGGTGACAAAAAAAGGAAATCCAAATAAGATCCCCACTTTGTCCTTTGTACCTTTAAACCCCTGTACCTTTGCACCCCCTAAATAGTTACTTTTGTTCTAATAATTCAGCTAAATTTTATGCTAATCCTTCAAACTACTCTTATCTCATTTTTGTAATATCTTGTCCTAAGGCAATAAAAAAGCCAACAAATATTTTTTTTTGTAAATTATTTTTTGGAAAACTCGTATAATATTGAGTAAATTTGTTACTCAATATCTGTTGATTAAATAAAATTAGAAGCGTATTTGCTCTATAAATATCTCTCGTATTAAATTTATCAACAACAAAAGAAGTGGATTAAAAAATGCTGGAGACATTAATTTCGTCGAAAACTCGAATCAAATTACTACTCAAATTCTTCTTAAATAGTAAGATGACTGCTTATTTAAGAAGTTTGGAGAGTGAGTTTGGAGATTCTACAAATTCTATTCGGTTGGAACTAAATCGACTAGAAAAGGCTGGCATGTTGTCTTCTTTTATGAAAGGGAACAAAAAAATGTTCACCGCTAATACGAAGCATCCACTCTTTGAGGAAGTACATAACATACTTCTAAAACACATTGGCATTGATCGCTTATTAGAAGGGGTCATTGACCGACTTGGGGAAGTAGAAAAAGTGTATCTAAGTGGACAATTCGCCAAAGGGCTAGATAGCCCAATTATTGATTTAATTATTTTGGGCAATATAGATCAAGCTTATTTAGTTCGTTTGATTAATCGAGTAGAACCTTTAATCAAACGGAAAGTTCGATATATTATTTATCAAACAATAGAATTTACGGAGGAATTAATAGATTCATTTGACTCAAGGCCAATATTACTCTGGTCCAATGAATAATTTTTCCTCCTATATATAAAGAAGCATCTAAATATTAAGACCTGCCTGGGTGAGTTTATTTCTTTGAAAATACTCGCCTAGGCCTCTTTTTTAAAGTTAAAATGTAACTACTTGATTTTAAGGGAAGTATTAAATAATAGCGCGTCAGATTAAAAATTGATAAATAGATGAGAAGTCAGAAGTCAGACCGAAAAATTTATTTTTCTGTCGGAAGTCAGATGAATCTCAATTAATTAGCTGATTATCAATAATTTAAATCAAATGTATCTGACTTCTGACAGTTTATGAAATAAACGATCTGTCTTCTGACTTCTATCAATTATCTAAAGGTAACTATCAAAACTATTGACTTTATTGAATGCTAAAAATTATGACTGATAATTATTTTGTACATGCTTCTTCTGTAGTGGATGAAGGCGCTATTATAGGAAAAGGGACAAAAATTTGGCATTTTTGCCATGTTTCTACCAATGCTACACTAGGCGAAGGCTGTAATTTAGGCCAAAATGTTTTTGTCGCTTCTAACGTAGAACTAGGCAAAAATGTAAAAATTCAAAATAATGTTTCTATTTATACAGGAGTAACCTGTGGAGATAATGTATTTTTGGGTCCCTCTATGGTTTTTACGAATGTTACCAACCCCAGAAGTGGAGTTAATAGAAGGGGACAATACAGTAAAACCCATGTAGGAACTGGCGCATCTATTGGTGCTAATGCGACTATTGTTTGTGGACATGATATTGGTGCCTTTGCTTTTATTGGCGCTGGTGCTGTCGTTACTAAAGATATTCCTGATTATGCCTTAGTAGTTGGTAATCCTGCCAAGCAAATTGGTTGGATGAGTGAATATGGGCATCGATTAGATTTTGGATTAGATGGCATTGCCATTTGTAAAGAAAGCAAGGAGAAATATAAATTAACAGAAGGGAAAGTAACCAAAATATAGTACGCTACCTTCTAGATTCTCAAAAACTAAAAGTATAAAATGACAAAAGCTGCTCAAATGCCTGAAAATCACTTAGATGCAACAGAAGCTAAATGGTTTGCAGTATATACCAAATACAAACGAGAAAAGGTGATTCTAAAAGACCTAACTCGTCAAGATATTCAAGCTTACTTACCTATTCAAAAATTAATTCGAGTATATGCAAGTAAAAAGAAAAAGGTAGAACTGCCATTAATTAGTTGCTATATTTTTGTAAAAATCACAAAGGCGGATTATTTAAAAGTCTTGCAAACCGATAGTGTGGTCAATTTTGTGCGTATCGCTAAAAATTTAATCTCTATTCCTGAAAAGGAAATGGAAATTATGCGGCAAATTGTTGGAGAGGGTATTCAAGTTACTGCAGAACCTTCTTCCGCTTTTAATAAAGGCGATCAAGTAGAAATTGTTGGTGGAAACTTAACAGGACTTACGGGTACACTAATAGATAATCACGGGGAAAAAGAAGTTATTATAGACTTAGAAACAATGGGGTATTCTCTACGCATGACTTTGGATGCTAAGTATTTGCGGAAAATTTAATTGGTGATTAGTGACTAGTCACCTTTACGACTCACAAACGATGTTTGTTTATTCTGGTTTTTGAGTGGGTGGAAAATCATACCTGCCTGCCTGCTGGCAGGTATGATTTTTTGCCCTAGAAAAACTTGGATGAGCAAATATCGTTTGTGAACCTCAACGCGGGTGGGTGGCTTACTATATCTCCGTAATGCTGAACAGCCTGCCTTGGAGATAGGAAGTAGTCACCAATCACCTTTCTCTTAATTATTACAAACAGGGCTTTCCTGACTAATGGCTAGCCCATTATTTTTTACGGTGCCTAAATAGACCGTCATTCGATTGGTATCTTTGTCATAATCTCCGTATAAGGTCAAGGCATCATTTCCAGTAATATTCAGCGTACCAGAACCACTTCCATAAATAGTTCTATCCACTTTTTTGCGGACATATTTCCAACCATTCCATACCCGTTGTGATAGTCGATAGGTACTAGCTGAAGATAGTCGATAACTATAATTCCCTCGCTTCATTCGAAACCGAAAAGTTTTTTCTGATTGACCATCTTTATTCAGATTAAAAGTAAATTGTTCTCCTCCTAAATGTAAATCTATGGTTTCAGATACTTGACTTTCTCCTAGTCGATTACTGACACTTACAATAAATCGCTCGGCTGCTGGTCGAGGTCTTTCAGTTACTGCTTCCGTCGGTCGGCTAGGTGGTCTTTCCGAAGGAGCATCAGGTCTAGACCAGTGTTGCCCAGGGTAAATTTCCCTAATGTAATTTTTATCTGTATTGGATAAAGCCTGATTCATGCCTACTTTGTATTGTCCATTAGTTAAACTAGCAGAAACTGGATAATGCATAATAGAACGAGGGTCATAGCTTGAAAACTGAGTAGCGTTTCGACTAGCTTTCTTAATGACATTGGCGTAAGTGGTTTGCGTGTCCCAACCTTGTGTTCGTTGGTAATGACTATATACGGCTTCTTTATTCCAGGGAATGCCCCCAGAAGGATTTTGATGTTCATGTAATAAACCTAAGGCATGTCCAAATTCATGTAAAATGGTTCTTCGGAATTCGTAATCTGGCGTACGGTCATTCAACCAGCCAAAATTCATTGTGGCTTGATTTTGACTGACTTGTAAAGCTTGCTTGCCAATAACTGACCAAGAACTGCCATTCTGTACGAAAGATACTCGAATATCTGCTTGTCCATAATTGACAAATTGGAAATTTAAATTGGCATGCCGAGTCCATTCTGTCGCATACTGCTTTACTTTATTCTGGACATAAGTACTACCACCCATCAATTTGACTCGAATGGTACTACCATTCGTCCAATAAAGCCCATATTTGGGTTTGTAACTAACGGCTCTGGAGGCAGCTTGAGGAATTTGTTGTTGAGCCTGCTGAAGTGCCAATGGCGTGACGGGCATTTCCGTACAAGTATGAATAGATTGCGCATAGTTGATGCCTGTTATTCCCAATAGAAATAACAAGGAAGAAAGAATAACTTTCATAATCCCAGGGTTTTGTAAATGAATGAGACAGTAAGGAAAATGTAAAATTTAAAATCACAAAAAAGTAAATTTATTTTTCATCATTCCTAGGAGCATTTTATAGCTCTTTTTACATTCAATAAGGCATCGTGGGACTAAAATGTCATTTTTATCAAATATGTTGTATGGGTTGAGTTTTTTAACGTGTTGGTAAAAAAAATTAGGTTTTTCTTAATTTTTATGACAGAAGGGGGCATCCCAAATTCTATTGATACCCCACAAGTCTGCTTTAGGGCAAAAAGGTACGTAGTACCGATAACATTTGTATGCTCTGTGTCTAAAATGCCGTACCATCACCCCGTAACTTCCTGTTACGGGGTGATTTTGGAACGCATCATACTTTATTCATGTATTACTAATTCTTGAAAACATCCCAATAATCCGAACTTTTTCCAAAAAATATAGTAAATTTGAGAGTTAATATGCCTTACGGCAAAGAGAAAACTACATTAAAAAACAATAAGCGTTCAAAACTAAAATTGGACAAATTCCATAAATTTTGCAGCGCTACAGGAGCGGACGATATGAATATAGATATTACGCCTTACATCAAAGAATTACTTTTCGAAAATAATAGTTTAGTCGTTCCTGGTTTTGGAGCATTAACCCTAAAGTATTCCCCTAGCACTATAGATCATGTCCAAGGCTTACTTAACCCGCCTACCAAGTCTATTAATTTTGATGGAAATTTGGTCGTAAATGATGGTAAATTAGTGGACATCATTCAACAGAAACATCAAGTAAGTACCGAAGAAGCCAACCGACAAATTGCTAAATTTGTTAGCATTATGAAAGATCAGTTGGATAGGCGAGAGATGGTCAACATTGCGGGAGTAGGTCGCTTGTACAAAGATTTTGAAAACAAAATTCAATTCATTCCTGATTCCACTAATTTTAATAAAGAAGCTTTCGGTTTACCAACCGTTAATTTCTACCCCATTCTAAGAGATAAAGTAACCGCAGATACCATTGTACCGAGTGGGTCAACTAAAGCACATCAATATACCAAGAAAAAATCCTTTGCAGAATGGTTCAAGGACTATACAACTGAGCATGAATGGATACCACTAGCTCTTGCAACGATGTTTTTTTTGATAATAGGTACTACAGTCGCCAATTATTCAGGATTATTTGATAGAAGTAGTATTGCAGATAAAAAAGTTAATGAAAGCCCTGTTGAAACTGCCGTTAGTCAAGAAACCTCCCTCTCCACAGATACCCATGAAATGCTTGAAGAAACAATGGATGAAGATGCAGCAGATTTTGCAGCAGATGAAACTTTAGCTACAACGGAGGGAGATGAAACAATCGTAGATACAGAAAGTAGTACGCTAAGTCCTAATCAACGAATCGCAGTTGTTTCCGTTGGTATTTTTGGCAATAAGTCTAATGCCCAAAGACGCATCGAACAAGTCTATGATTATGGTTATGATGCCCTCCCTAAAAAATACCTCAAAAATGATAGAGAATTAACCCAAGTAGGCATCCAGTTTGCTTTTGAAACAGAAGAAGAATTTGAGGAGACTATAGAGCATATTCGCAAAAAATTTGAAGGAGCGAAGGTCATAGAAAAGGAAGAAGAATAGCTTAATTTGTCGGCAAGGCTGCGAACTTAACTTTAAAAAAATTGTATATTTGATAGAGGCTGTATCCTCTATCATTTAATTTTTGCCTTTGCCTTTAAATCAATACATACCTAATATCTTCTTAAAGCATACCTGCTTATGCCTGCTCCTTTACTTATGTACTAGTTCATTAATTGCACAATCAGACCTAGCAGCAACCTGCCAAACACAGACTCTTTTTCAACAGTTAAAAAACTTAAGCACTAGTAATTTATTATTCGGTCATCAAAATAGTACCTTCGAGGGCATTGGTTGGGAAGATTTAGATGGTTTTGATGATCGTTCGGATTGTGAAATAGCAGTAGGAGATTATCCTGCGGTGTATGGTTTTGATTTTGTTAGGGGCTTTCCATTTAAACAACATACTATTCGAGCGCACGAAAGAGGGGCTATTATTACATTTAGTGACCACATGGATAATTTCAGTACAAGAGGTGATTCATGGGATGCTCAAGATAATTCGGTTGCTAGTGTGCTAGAAGAAGGTACTACGGCTCATAGTAGATTAATACAACACTTAAATCAAGTTGCTAATTTTTTTAATAGCTTAAAAGATAAAAATGGTGATCTTATTCCTGTAATTTATCGTCCTTATCACGAGAATACAGGTGATTGGTTCTGGTGGGGTAATCCTTATTGCACACCAGAAGAGTATGTGAATTTATGGAGATTCACCGTAGATTACCTAAGAGATATACATAATATTCATCATGTATTATATGCTTACTCTCCTTCTGATCCTGCCTTTAGAGGTGGCTACGGAAATCGTTACCCTGGAGATGATTATGTAGATATTATTGGCTTCGATAGTTATGCGGTAGTAGCCTATGAAATGTTTTTAATTCCAAGTGCCCAATTGGTGGTAGAATTTGCAAATGAACGTGGAAAAATAGCAGCATTAACAGAGTTTGGGGTGAATGGAGGTATTCAATTTGCAGAGGAAACAGATTGGTTTACCAATAGCTTTTTAGCGCCTTTAAAAGCAGACCCTATTGCTAGAGAATTAGCTTATGCACTCACTTGGCGAAATGATCGGGAAAATCATCATTGGATCCCTTTACCCGAATCTCCTAATCACATAGACTTTCTGAACTTTTATGATGATGAATTCACGTTTTTTGAATCCAATTTACCCGACTTATACGATTGTGATAATTTAATCATAAGTGCCACCACTACTCCTACTAATGTTTCGCCTAAAATGGGTAGTCTAACTTTAGGCCCTAATCCAGCTACTACTTTCTTAAATATTGGCGCAGATCATGAGGTACCATCAAAGCGGTTTTCGCTAACTGTTTTTGACAATACAGGCAGATTAGTACTCGAAAATAGATTTTATACCATTAATAATCAAATCAATATTGGCGAACTTCCAAAGGGTATTTATCACTTAAGATTGACCAATTCAAAAATGGCAATGCCTTTTGTTTCTTCTTTTGTTAAAATATAGAAATTATTGAACACTTGTCTAGTGGAGTAATTTATAAATCCTTCGTAACTGTTCAACAGAGGGCTTAGGGCGTGGAGCGGAGGAGTGTTAAACAGAAAATCAAAAATTTATTTAGGATTAAAACAATCGATTTTTTAAGAATACTTCTGCTTTTGACCCTTTGCTCTACGCCCCCAGCACTATGCTGAAAAGTTACAACTCCTTCGCCCCCTTCCCAATAACATAACTAGCCACAAAACTATAGAATAAAATTCCTAAAAAGAAAATAGTAAAAAATATAGAATTATCCGTTAATAGTGCTAGACCACCGACTACGCTTAGTCCTACAGCAAATAGGGTCAAATTACGCCGACCTACGGTTCCTTCTTTAGCAAAAAAGAGACCACCTACGGGAATCATCATTAATAATAATAGGACGCCCAATAGAAACAAACTAGCCATTCCTTCAATTATAAAGTCATCTCCGCTTAGATTAAAAGCGCCGCCTGTTACAAAAAATAAGACAAAACAGAAAAGGGAGGTTCCTGCTAATAAACCCGCTATAGTAGAGGCCTTCACTTCGTCGATTTCTAAAGCGTGTTTCCCCAACGGATGCAGGCGCAAAAATAAATTGGAAATAGGCATAGCTATCCAAGAAGAAAAGGCAAACAATATATAGGCAATGATCAAAGGGGTCATCAACATAGCCATCAAATCAGAGGTTTCGGCTAAAGCCAAAGCGATTCGATATAAGATATATAAACCAATGACAAAACCCCAGCGATATTTTTCTTGGAGTTTCTCCATCCATAAAAAATATTTTAAAACACCTCTATATAAATAATTTTTAGCCTTTATTGCTTCTCTTAGACCTGATTTGGCATAAGCATTACTAGCGTCTAACCGAAGGGCTTCCTTAAAATGATTGATAGCAGCTTCATATTCATCTCGTTCGATGGATACCCATCCTTTATTAGCATGAGAATAGGAATTTTGCGGTGCTCGGTGCAAGGCATAATCCATTGTGTTGGCTGCCTCTTCCTTCCGATTTAATTTCACTAAGGCTCTAGCTCTTAGATTAATTAAAATGACTTCTTCGGGATTTAAGGTTAGGCCATGTTCCGCTTCTTGTAAGGCTAATTCCCAATCTTCCTGATAAAAAGCAATTTGAGATTTTAATAAGAAAAAATCTGAGTTGGTCGGGTCCAGTTCTTGCCCAGATTGAATAGAAGCTAAAGATTTATCTATCAACTGATTGTAAAATTGGCAGCGTGCTAATATATAGTAAATTGTTGGCGATTCAACAGCATTGGCTACTGCTTTTTTGGCAAAGTCTAAAGCTTCTTTTTTACGGTTAGTTTCTAAGTAACATTGTGCCAACATTGCCAAGGCAAAAGGGTTATTAGGTGCTGTTGCAAGTATTTTAAAATATTCCTTTTCCGCATCCGTATAACGTCTTTGTTGATAAAGAATATTGCCTCTTTCCAAATGTTGAAACATTGTTTAAATCTTTTATTAAAGGGCACTAGCCGCACCTTCATCCAACAACCAAGTAACTTCTCCTGTGGCATTGCGAAGAATTTGTGCTGGTAATAAATCAGGATTGTAATCTCCTTCTAATACCTCTTTTAAAGTAGCAGCCTTTTTCTTTCCAGCTACCAATAAAACAACTGATTTTGAACGGTTAAACATAGAACCCGTTAAAGTAATTCTCCAAGGTTTATTTTTTTCTAGTTTTACTTCTCTTACACGCTTTCTTACCATTTTGGCAGCATCTGTTCCAGGAAACATAGAGGCAATATGACCATCTGTTCCCATTCCTAAAAAAGCCAGGTCAAAAAAGGGTTTAGTGGCGCCATAAAATAGTTGAAAAACCTGCGTATAAGCCTGGGCAGCTTGCCTAGGTGTTTTTGTACCATCTATTTTATAAACTTGAGATTTAGGTACTTTTACTTTTTTGAGTAATGCGTCATAAATCATCCCATAATTACTATCGTCATGGGTATCGGGCACACATCTTTCATCGCCAAAAAAAACATGACATTTCTTCCAGTTAATTTGTTCTGAATATTCAGGAGTTGCTAATAATTGATAAAGTGGTTGTGGTGTTTTTCCACCTGAAAGACAAACGGTGAATTTTTCTTTTTTTTGGATAGCCGCTTGGGCTTTTTCTACAAAAATTTCGGCGGCAGTTTGGTATAATTCCGCTCGTTTTTTGTGAATTTTTAGAATTGGTTTGGTTGACATTAATTATTTTTTATTTGTTCTTTGACTATCTATTAATACATAGTTTTGTCTTGATTTCATGAGGCATAAATAGAGAGAAAAATCGATGGTAAGATAGAATGTATAATAGATAGAAACGGGTGATATTATTAAAAAATAAAATTTATAATATTTTAATAAAGATTATTTTAAGTGTGTTTCAACTTTAAATCAATGATTTAAGGGTAAAACAGCCCTGTTTATAATGATTCCTTTAGGCACAAACTTAAAAATAATATTAGGGTATTCACAAGTTTCCAACCTTTTTTTTTCTAATTTAACAATTTCTCTACTGTTAATCTATATTGTTAGGTTAAGAAAAAAAGTGGGTCTTTGACAATTTTCACAAAAGCCGAATGGTTGGTTGACTTGAGTCAACCTAAAGGTCTAGAATATAAAGATAATTAGGGGCTGACTGAAGTCAATCAACCGAAAGAATAAAGTTTTTGCGCAAATACTTTTCGGAGTAGACTCAGATTTATGATTTCCCAGAACCAATTAACCCTAATCCTTCGGGAGGATAAATTCCCCACAAGCGCTTATCTAAAGTTCTCTATAAGTAAACCAATGATACCCATCTTTCGCTATTAATCGTGCTGCTGTTTGTGGTCCTTCTGACCCAGCATCATAATTAGGAAAATAATAAGCAGGAGTATTTTCCCATGCTTTTAAAATTGGCATTAATAAATCCCATGCTTCCTCTACTTCGTCAGATCGCATAAATAAGGTCGCATCAGCCGTCATTACATCATGCAACAAAGTTTCATAAGCTTCTGGTTGTGCATCTTCGTAAGTCTCGCTATAATTAAACTTCATTTCTACTGGATTCAACATCATATCTAAGCCTGGGCGTTTTGCTTGAAAACGCATCTTTATACCAGTATCGGGGCTGATCGCTATCGTTATTCGATTAGGGCGCACCGTACTTGCTGTTTGTTCAGGAAATACTTGGTGGGGTGCATTTTTGAATTGAATCGTGATAATAGAGGTTTTTTTAGGCATTCTTTTTCCAGAACGCACATAAAATGGAACACCTGTCCATCGCCAATTATCAATATGAAATTTAACGGCCGCAAAAGTTTCGGTATCCGTTTTGGGGTTCTTTTTTACTTCTTCTCTATAGGCTTTAGCGGCTTCTCCTTTTGACCATCCTGCACCATATTGCCCTCGTACAGCATAGTCAGATACCTCGCTTTCTTGAATTCGTCGAATAGCTTTTAGTACATCCACTTTTCGGTTTCGTATTTCATCTGCCTTAAAAGACCCTGGAGGTTCCATTGCTACAAAACATAATAATTGCAACACATGATTTTGTATCATATCCCGCAATGCACCAGATTTATCATAATACCCGCCTCTATCTCCTACACCAATACTTTCTGATACGGTTATCTGGACATGTTCGATGTAATTATGATTCCAAATAGGTTCAAATAATAAATTAGCAAATCGGAAGACTAGTATATTCTGTACAGCATCTTTGCCTAAATAATGATCAATTCTATATATCTGACTTTCGTCAAAATAAGTGGTCAATAGTTTGTTCAAGGATTTGGCACTTTCCAAGTCATGTCCAAATGGTTTTTCTATCACCAAACGGGTACAATCAGGGTCTGTGCAAATACCTGACTTTCCTAAATTCGTCACTACATCATCCATTAAAGAAGGGGCAATGGATAAGTTAAAAATAACATTTGGGTGAACGCCCCATGTTTTTTCTACCTTATGTATTTCCTTGCCTAATCTTTGGTAACTTTTTTCATCAAAAATATCACTTACTTGATAGTGGACAGATTTTGCAAAAGCATCCCAAGTTTCTTTTGTTCCTTTTTGACGAGAAAAATCGGTCACCCCACCAAATATTTTATCTCGATATTCTTTATCCGTAAATTTGGTTCGCCCTAATCCAATGATTGAAAATTTTTCGGGCATGTGGTCATCCAAATACAAATTATATAAGGCAGGAATCAATTTTCGATTTGCTAAATCTCCACTACCTCCAAAAATAAAGATAATAGTAGGTTCTGGTTTAATAATGTTATTCACAGTCGAATTTTAGATGGTTAGGAATAGGATGAACGAAAAGTAGATTACCATTCATAATGAAAAGAACCTTCTTGATCTAGTCTTTCATAGGTATGTGACCCAAAGTTATCTCTCTGAGCTTGTACCAAATTCATGGGTAATCTAGCACTTCTATAACTATCGTAATAAGATAAACATGCCATCAAACAAGGAACAGGAATACCGACCTTAATGGCTTCGGAGATTACGGTTCTAGTATCTTTTTGCGTTTTGTTTACCTTTTTGGCAATGGCTGGATCCATTAATAAATTGGCTAAATCGCCTTGCTTTTTATAAGCCCTTCTGAAATCTTCTAATAATTTAGCTCTAACGATACAGCCACCTCTCCAAATTCTAGCCACTCCTTCTAAATCTAAGTTAAATTCGTATTCATCCGATCCATCTTTCAACATCGCCATGCCTTGCGCATAAGAAACTATAAAAGAAAATAAAGTCGCATTTTTTAGTCTTCTGACAAAAGTTTTTTGATCTTTTTTAATCAATCCATCCGGGCCTGTTAATACTGCTGCTGCTGCTACCCGCTCTGACTTAAAAGCAGAAACTACTCTGGCAATCACCGCCAAATCTATAGTCGGAACTGCCGCTCCTAAATCTAATGCTTCCTGTGAGGTCCATTTTCCTGTTCCCTTCTGTTTCCCCTTGTCCATAATCATATCAATCAAATCCCCATCGCTTAAATTATCTTTAGCTTTAAAAATTTCTGCGGTTATTTCTACCAAAAAGGAACGCAATTCTTTACTGTTCCAATCTTCAAATACGGCTTGGATGGCTGCATTTTCCATGCCCAATCCTCTGCGCATCACATCATAAGCTTCTGCCAGTAATTGCATCAATCCATATTCAATGCCATTATGGACCATTTTTACAAAATGTCCTACACCACCTTCTCCTAAATAGGTCACACAAGATTGTTTGCCTATCTTGGCTGCAACTGCTTCCATGATTGGCTTCACCTTATTATAAGCCGCCTTATTACCACCAGGCATCATACTTGGTCCTCGTCTAGCACCTTCTGCGCCACCTGATACACCTATGCCTAAAAAGTGAATCCCTTTTGGTGTTAATTCCTTTTGCCGACGCATAGTATCCTTAAAATAAGAATTACCTCCATCCATAATAATATCGCCTTTTTCTAAATACGGCAATAAATCTGCTATAACATAATCTACGACTTTACCAGCAGGTACCAATAAAAAAACTCGGCGTGGTTTTTCTAAGGCACTTACAAATTCTGCTACTGTTTTTGCTCCATATATATCTCCTTCAGCATCCTTTAAAGAATCTACTTTACTGGTATCCTTATCATATCCTGCTACTTCATAGCCATTATCTGCCATGTTCATCAATAGGTTCTTTCCCATTGTCCCAAGCCCTACTAGACCTAAATCGTATTTATTGGTACTCATAAACGCCAATTTTAAATGGTTGAAAAAAGACAAAGAAATGATTTTTTGGGGAAACTACCTATACTAAAAACCGCTTGATGGCTAATTGTTTTGTAAAAGCAGTCCTTTTTTCAATAAGAAATTTCTTAAGCGGACAATTAATTTTCTAGTATTTTGTAAGATTCCGTCTATAAATAAGCTTCTACTAGACTATTTTCGTCATTTCTTGCAAAAAATTTAGAAAATGCTTTTATTTACATACCTTATAGCATACTTGAAAAAATTAAAACTGAAAATTTATGATTAACCCCACTTCTAGAACAAAAACTTTTCAATTAACGCTTAGTTGCTTCTTTTTCCTTTTGTTAATAATAGGAAACAGTCCCAAAATACTAGCTCAAGAGACGACTGTTATAGCAGTCGGACCTACGCTTTTTAAAAACTTTCAGAGAGATAGTATCTTAAAAATGACCTTAACGACGGCTACTAAGCAATTAGTTAGCAAAAAATATAAAGAAGAATGGCAACCGATTACGGTTAATTTTCAAGACCAAGCAGGTACGGATATTGAATGGAAGGCTAAGGTTAGAACTAGAGGAAACATACGTAAACAAGTTTGTTTTTACCCACCTTTAAAATTAAAATTTAAGAAAAAATGGTTGATTAAAAACGGGATGGATTCTAGTTTTAATGATTTAAAATTAGTAGTTGGGTGTAGAAAAGGGGATTTTTATGGCAAACTAGTTTTAAAAGAATACTTAACCTATAAATTATACGAAGAATTAACAGGTATCAGTTTTAGAACCCAATTAGCGGAAATCAATTTTATTGATACTGAAGCTAAATGGAAGCCATTTACTACTTATGCCTTTTTTATAGAAAATCAAGATGAAATGGCGACCCGTTTAAATGCAAGATGTGCCAAACCAAAAAGGCTTCGGTCCAAATATATATATGCCAATCAATTGGATAAAATGGCTTTATTTGAGTACATGATTGGCAATACCGATTGGTCTGCGGTTGGTAGTCATAATGTCCGCTTAATCAAATGTCAAGATTATCCACTCCCTTTGCCTATAGCCTATGATTTTGATTATGCTGGTCTAGTGGATGCCCCATACGCTGTTCATGGGGAAGGTATTAATTTAGAGGAGGTTACAGAACGATTGTATTTAGGAATGTGTCGAGATAAAGGAGTGTTAGAAAAACAAATTCCTTTATTCCAAGAAAAGAAAGCTGCCTTTTATCAAATCATTGAAGATTTTCCCTATCTAGAAAATAGAGATAAAAAAATAATGATTAGTTATCTGGATGAATTTTATGATGTCTTGGATAGCCCCAAAGGTTTTAGGCGAGATATTGCAGAGAATTGTCGAGAAAAAGGGCGGTGATGTCAGTTGTCGGTTGTCTGTTCAGGCTAACTGCGAACGGTA